>JBKJXJ010000258.1:0-8155 GCA_046716125.1 Candidatus Eiseniibacteriota bacterium | reverse complement strand
CTTCGCCGCCGGAGCGCGCTTCGTCGTAGGCTTCGCGGCCCGATGCTTCGGGCGCGTCGCCCCTCGGCTCGTGGCCCCGGCGCGCTTGGTGACCGGCTTTCGCATCGCCGTCTGCCGCGGCGTCGCTTCGTCCTCGAACGGCTCGGCGAGCTGCTCCTCGAGCGTCCCGGGCTCGGCCGTCTCGCGGAAGGTGACCGGGTTGCCGTCGGGGTCCGAGGCGTCGGCGAACGGCCCAAAGCCACGATCGGCCGGCGGCCCGTTGAAGGCGACGCCGCGCGCCACGCTCTCCTCGTACCACGGGGCCAGCTCCGGGACCGCGATGCCGATGGTGACGGCGCGACCGTGATGGCCCTCCGCTCCGGCGCCTCCGGCGCGCGGATGCAGGCCGAGCCCTGCGTCGCCGGCGACGAGCTGCACCCACCAGGCGGATTCGAGGGTCGCTGGAAGTCCGAAGACGTCCCGGTAGTAGCGCTTCTGGGCTTCCATGTCGCGGCAGTTGATCGCCACCGAAAGCCCGGGACCCGCGCCGGCCTCCTGCGGAGACTCCGGCTGCATCACCATGAGGTGGTTGCCCTCGGCATCCCAGAAGGTCGCGTGGCTCCCCCACGGGAAGCGCTCGATCCCCGGCGGGTCAACGGTCACCCCCCGGCCCGACAGCTCCTCAACGCGCGCCGCGATGTCGTCGGTCGCGAAGCGGAGCTGGACGCCGCGCAGGCTGGGGTCGGGTGTTGCGCCGAGCGCCAGCGTCGCTCCCGTGGTGTCGTACTCGACCCACTCGGGTGAATCCCGGCGCGCGACGAGGCCGACACCGTCCTCGTAGAAGCGCCGCATGCCGGCCATGTCGCCGGTGAAGATGACAACCTGCGTGAGGCGATCCATCGTCTCTCCTACTCGAGATTCATCCAGACGCTCTTGACCTGCGTGTAGCCGAGCAGGCACTCCATGCCGAGGTCGCGGCCGAATCCCGACGCCTTGGTCCCACCGAACGGCATCCCGGGATCGTAGAAGTTGTACATGTTGACCCACACCGTGCCGGCGCGCAGCCGGCGCGCCACACCGTGGGCCTTCTTCACGTCGTTCGTCCAGACGCCGGCGGCGAGCCCGAAGGGGATGTCGTTCGCCTTGCGCACCGCGTCCTCGGCATCGTCGAACGGGATGACGGCGAGCACCGGGCCGAAGATCTCCTCCTGCGCCACCTTCATGCGGTTGTCCACGCCGTCCAGCACCGTCGCCTGGACGAACCAGCCCTTACCGTTGACCGGCTGGCGCTGTCCGCCCGCCACCAGCCGGGCGCCTTCCTTCACGCCGCTCTCGACGTACCCGAGCACGGTCTTCATCTGCTTCTCGTTGACCAGCGATCCGAGACGCGTCTTGGGATCCATCGGATCGCCCGGCACCAGCTTCTTCGCGCGCTCGGCGAGTTTCGCCACGAACTCAGCGTGGATGCTCTTCTCCACCAGCAGGCGCGATCCGGCGGCGCACACCTCGCCCTTGCCGTAGAAGATGCCGGTGCTCGCCCCACGCACCGCGGCCTCCTGGTCGGCGTCGGCGAACACGATGTTGGGCGATTTCCCCCCCAGCTCGAGCGTGAGCTTCTTCACCGTGCCCGAGGCCTCGCGCATGATGCGCTGCCCGACCTCGGTCGAACCGGTGAAGCTGATCTTGTCCACCAGCGGGTGACGCACCAGCGCCTCGCCCGCTACCGAGCCGCGTCCCGGCACGATGTTGAGCACGCCGGGCGGCAAGCCCGCCTCGAGCGCCAGCTCGCCGATGCGCACCGCGGTGAGCGGCGTCTCCATCGCGGGTTTCAGGACGACGGTGTTCCCCGCCGCCAGGGCCGGGGCGCACTTCCAGCCCACCATGTTCATCGGGAAGTTCCACGGGATGATGGCGCCCACGACGCCGAGCGGCTCGCGCAGCGTGTAGGTGAGGACGCCGGGATTCACCGGGATGGTCTCGCCGGTCAGCTTGGTGGCCCAGCCGGAGAAGTAGTGGAAGCAGCCGGCCACCATGTGCACGTCGATCTGCCGGGCCTCGAAGATCGGCTTGCCGTTGTCGAGCGTCTCGAGCTGCCCCAGCTCGTCGCCGTTGGCGAGGATGAGGTCGCCGAGCTTCCACAGGATCCGCTGGCGCTCGGCCGGCTTCATCTTCGGCCACGGGCCGCCGTCGAACGCCGCGCGCGCCGCCTGGACCGCGCGATCCACGTCCTCGATGCCGGCCTCGGCCACGGCGCAGATCGGCTCCTCGGTGGCGGGGTTCACGGTGGTGAAGGTCTGGCCCGAGGCGGCGTCCACCGCCTCGCCGTTGATGATGAGCCGGGCCGGCTTCACCGGCGTCAGCGTGTCGGTCATGTCTCAGGTCCTCCGGATCTAGGCGCCGTGCTCGGTGCGCCATCGTTTGATGATGTCGGCGTGGTGCAGGTCGTGTCCCGGGAGCCGCTGGAACATCCAGCCCAGCGGGTGCTCTTCGCTCCAGACTTCCGCGGGCTCCTCCGGGATGCTCTCGAGCGCCTCCATCAGATCCTGCCGGGTCGTGAGGAGCATCCGGAGCGCATCCTCCCACGAAACGACCCGCAATGGCTCGAGATCCGCTTCGTTCACCCGGGCCTGGCGCCCGGGATTCGCGCCGTCCCAGGAGGGCCGTATGCCGCGCAGCGCCGCCTCCATCTCGCGGAGCCGCGCGCGGTCGCGGGTGACCAGATGGAGGATCGTCTCGCGGACCGTCCACTTGCCCTCGCCGAGCGGGCGTTCGGCCGTGCCGGCGCTCATGCCCTGGACCGCGGCGAGCACCGAGGCGCGCGCCTTCACCATCCGAAACATCAACTGCTGTCGCGCCGGGGCGCCGGCGGTCTGCGGGAAGGCCGGCGCGAGGGCCGCGCGCGCCACACGGCGTTTTCTGCCCGTGACAGCCTTGAGACCTGTACGGGCCTTGCGCGTCACGGCTTTCGCGGGGGTCTTCTTCTTCGCGACCGCCGACCGGCGGGCGCGCGAGCGCACCTTGGGCGTGCGCTTGGGCTTCTGCCTGGGACGCGACGCGCGCACCAGCGCACGGGCCCGTCGCTTGGCGGTGGCGCGCGACTTCTTCTTGCCGCCGCGCTTGCCGGCCGAGCGGCCGCGCAGGCGCCGGCCCGGGGTGGACGTCATGACGGGGCCGGGTAGTCGAAGACGCCCCGGCCCGACTTGCGCCCCAGCCGCCCCGCCGCGACGTACTGCTCGATGAGCGGACAGGGCCGGAACTTCTCGCCCAGCGAACGATGCAGGAAGCGCAGAATCGCCAGCCGCGTGTCGAGGCCGACCAGGTCCACCAGCTCGAACGGCCCCATCGGATGGTTCAGCCCGAGCTTGAGCGCGCGGTCGATGTCGGCGGCGCTCGCCACGCCCTCCTGCAGCATGTAGAAGGCTTCGTTGCCGATCATCGCGTTGATGCGGCTGGTCACGAACCCCGGCGATTCGCGCACCACGACGCACTCCTTGCCCATCCGCTCGCCCACGCTCGCGGCGGCGGCCAGGGTCTCCTCGTCGGTCTCGAGCGCGCGGACGATCTCGAGCAGGCGCATGCGATGGACCGGATTGAAGAAGTGCATGCCGACGACTTTCGCCGGCCGCCCGGTCGCCGCCGCCATCTCGGTGATCGAGAGCGACGAGGTGTTGGAGGCGAGGATGGCGTGGGCCGGTGAGAGCTTGTCGAGCGCCGCGAACAGCTCGACCTTGAGCGTGATGTCCTCGGGCACCGCTTCGATCACGAGATCGGCGCCCTTGACCGCATCCTCGAGCCGCCGGCAGGTCGAGAGCCGCTTCTGTGCGGCCACCACGTCCTCGCCCTTGACCTTGCCGGTGGCGACACCCTTCTCGAGCACCGCCGAGATGTCGTCGCCCGCCTTGTCGAGCGCGGGCCCGCTCAAGTCTTGAAGTATGGTCTGGTAACCGCCCAGCGCCGAGACGTAGGCGATGCCCCGGCCCATGATGCCGGCGCCCAGGACCGCGACATTCGTGATGGTCACGCGCTCGATGCGCCCCCGCGGGACCGGGCCCACCGCCACGCCGCCGGGAACGCCAGACCCGCGAGCGTCGCCTTGATCAGATCGCCCGGGAGGAAGGGGAAGAGACCGGCCGCGAGCACGCGATCGGCTGGGATGAAGCGCGCAAGCTGCAGGAGGCCAAGCGCGAAGACCGGCACGCTGCCGAGCAGCAACGCAGGCAGCATGGTCGCGAAGCGACGGTCCCAGCCGCGCTGGGCCAGCGTCCCGGTGAGCGCCGCGGCGAGCGGGAAGGCGAGCAGGTATCCGGCGGTCGGCCCGGCGAAGACCGCAGCACCCGCGCCGCCGGCGGCGAACACCGGCAGCCCGAGCGCGCCTTCGGCGAGATAGAGCACTTGCGCGAGGAACCCACGACGGGCGCCAAGCACCGCGCCCGAGAGGGTCACGGCGAACGTCTGGCCGGTGATCGGCACCGGCGACCAGGGCACCGGGAACGCGGCCTGGGCGGCGAGCGCCGTGACCAGGCTCGCGCCCACGATGAGGCCCAGGTTCGTCAGGGCGCCGGCGCGGGGCAGCGCGAGGTCGGCGAGGGTGAGCGGGCGGACGGCGACGGACATGGTGGATGGACCCCGCGTTGGAGTGGTGTCGTTTGCAGGCGAGCCCCGACGCGACCAGGCGGGCCGCCGGGTGGGCCAAGCTAGCACGGGGCCGATGGGCGGGCAAC
Organism: Candidatus Eiseniibacteriota bacterium; assembly: GCA_046716125.1. Lineage (GTDB taxonomy): Bacteria > Eisenbacteria > RBG-16-71-46 > RBG-16-71-46 > RBG-16-71-46 > WS-11. Next base: position 3,455 of record JBKJXJ010000258.1, on the reverse strand, counting down.
GGCACCCGGAAGGCTGTCCGAATGGGCGGGTCGTCCCGATTCTGGACGATCCGAAGGCTCCCGGAGATTAGCGTCACGATACACCGATGTCGGACCGCCCCACTGAGTCATGGAGTCTTCAAGGCGCTGGTAGTAGCTTCAACACTGGCATTCTGCGGCACATGGTGTCCGCCTTCACTTTCGGGCGCCCCCCTCCCACCCTCCAACGAGGTACCACATGAACCGGTTGCCACACCGTTCCATTCTTCTCGGCGTCGCGCTGCTCTTCGTGCTCTGCGGATCGGCATTCGCGGAGTCGGCCAAGCTCGATCTTTCGGCTCGCATGGCGCTCGCGCAGATGCGCGCCGTGGCGGCCGGAACGGCGGCGACCGCTCCCCCGGACGCATCCGAGTCCGCCGATCCGCTGGCCGAGCTGGCGATCAACTCCGCTGGTGAGCTGGACTGCTTCGTGGTCGGCAACGTGACCCGTGCGGAGCTCGAGGCCGCGGGCGCTCGCGTTCGCTCGGAGGTCCCGGGTGGGATTTTCACCGTCTTCATCCCGCTGGACGCGGTGGATGCGGTGGCCGCACTCGGCGGAGTCGAGAGGATCGAGGGCGCCCAGATCCAGCAAGCCGAGCACGACTTGAGTGTTCCGACGACCAACGCCTCGATCTTTCGGGGCGCAGGTCCGACGTTCACCGGGCTCAACGGCGCCGGCGTGATCGCCGGCAACATCGACACCGGCGTCGACTACGACCACGAAGACTTCAAGAACGCGGGCGGCCTCACGCGGTTCCTCAAGATCTGGGACCAGACCGACGCCATCGGTCCCCCGGCCGCCGGTTTCGGCTACGGCTCGGACTGGACCGTCGCCGACATCAACGCCCTGATCTCGCGCGCCAAGGACACGCACGGACACGGCTCGCACACCCTGGGGTCCATGGGTGGCGACGGCAGCCAGATCGCCGCGGGCTCGGCGCCGGCCTTCACCTACACGGGCATGGCGCCCATGGCCGACCTGATCGCCGTCGACGCCAGCGTGGGCGGGGGCTTCTCGAACACGGCCATGCTCGACGGGATCAACTACATCTTTCAGCAGGCGACGGCCTTTGGAAAGCCGGCGGTCGCCAATTTGTCGATCGGCGGCTCGTTCGGGCCGCACGACGGCTCGTCGACGTTCGAGGTCGCGGTCGACGGGTTGACCGGCGTCGGTCGCGCGGTCGTGTTCTCGTCCGGCAACAGCCGCGGTGACCAGCAGCACGCGGAGATGAACGCCACCGTCGGTGGCGCGGACATCACGATGACCTGCCTCAACGGCGCGGTCCTCAACCGGCGATTCCAGATCAACGGTTGGTACAACGTCACCGAGACCGTCAACGTGACGGTGATCACGCCCAACGGCACGATTATCGGGCCGATCACGCTGGGCAATCAGAACGCGGGCTATCCCGGACTACCGACGCCGAACGGCGCGGTCTACGTGGAGAACGGCCTCGTCACCTCCACCAACGGATCGCGGCAGATCATCCTCGACGTGATCAACCAGAACGCCGCCACCCAGAACCTGACGGGCACCTGGACGTTTCGTTTCACCGCCGTCGTGATCGGTGCGGCGAACGGCGAGGTGGATCTGTGGCGGAACTTCCAGAGCAACACGGCGCTGGCTGCGAACTTCGCGATCGGGAACAACTCGACCGAGGAGCTCGTCAACGCGATCAGCACCGGGTTCAACACGATCTCGGTTGCCTCGTGGGCCAGCAAGCGCACCTGGGCCGATTGCTTCGGGAACCCGAGCGTCACCTTCAATGGCTCGGTCCCGGTCGGGAATATCTCGCCGTTCTCGAGCATGGGGCCGACCCGCGACAACCGGCAGAAGCCCAATCTCGCGGCGCCAGGGTCGGTGATCGCGTCCGTCCAGTCGAAGGACTTCGCGGTCGTCTGCCCGGCGGGCTTCAGCGCCAATCTGCCGGGACTGCAGCACGTCATGAGCCAGGGCACCAGCATGGCCGCCCCGCACGTCAGCGGTGCGATCGCGCTCCTCTTCCAGAAGTACGGGCCCCTCTCCGTCGCCCAGGTGCGCACGCTCCTCCAGACCCGCGCGGTCGTGGACGGATTCGTCACCGCGCTCGGGGCGCCGTGGAACAAGGATTTCGGCTGGGGCAAGCTGAACCTCGGCGACATGACGGATCCCACCTGTACGGTCACCTCACCCAACGGCGGCGAGGTGCTGGTGGTGGGCGCGAATGAGAACCTCACCTGGACCGCCTCCGATCCGTACCTCGGAGTGACCGGGGTGGACATCCAGATCTCGCGCGATAACGGATCCACCTGGACGCCGATCGCGACCGGCGTCGCGAACACCGGCACGCTGGCGTGGGTGGTGACCGGACCGACCACCAACACGGCGCTGCTGCGTGTGACCGCCAGGGATGCGGCCGGCAACCAGGGCGTGGATGTGAGCAACCTCGTGTGGGCGATCGTCGACCCGCCGGTCGCGACGACGCTGTCGCTGTTCCGGGCCGAGCCGATCGAGGAAGGCGTGCGGCTGGTGTGGGAGTTCGCCGATCCCTCGGAGTTCTCGCGCGTGGCCCTGGAGCGCGCGACGGCCGCTGTCGGCCCGTGGAACGAGATGGCGGCGGAGATCTCGCAGGACGGCTCATGGACCGTGGCGCTCGACCGCACCGCAGTTGCGGGAACGACCTACTTCTACCGTCTCTCGGGAACCTATCGTGACGGCACCCGCGAGCTGTTCGGTCCGCTGTCGGCGACCGCGGGGCGGCCGATCACCGAGTTCGCGCTCTCCCCGATCGCTCCCAACCCCACGGACGGCGCGGCGCTCATCGAGTACGCCGTTCCGGGCCGGGCGGACGTGACGGTGGCGATGTTCGACCTGCAGGGGCGGAAGGTCGCCACGCTGGCGAGCGGCTCCCACGCGCCGGGCCTGTACCAGGTGACCTGGAACGGAGACCTGGACGGTCGCAAGGCGAATACGGGGGTCTACTTCCTTCGCATGGTGAGCCCCACGTTCTCCAAGACCCGTCGTCTCGTGGTCTCGCACTGACGCGGAATGACTCCGGGTCGGGACACTGACCTGTACCCAGCGGCCACGCCTTAGGGGTGGCCGCTGGTGTTTGCGCCGCCATGGTCGCCAGGCCGCGCGCACGCGCTGTGCTAACCTGCCCGGCGCCATGGCCGACCTGATCCGCATCGCCAACGCCGGCGGGTACTGGGGTGACGATCTCGCGCAGTTCCGCCGCCAGGTGGAGCTGGGACCGGTGGACTATGTGACCCTCGACTTCCTCGCCGAGATCACCATGTCCATCATGCAGAAGCAGCGCGCCCGCGATCCGCGCGCGGGCTTCGCGCGCGATTTCATCACCCAGGTCGAGGAGACCCTGCCGCTGCTGGTCGAACGCGGCGTCCGGGTGATCTCGAACGCCGGCGGCGTCAATCCCCTCGCCTGCCGGGGCGCGCTG
>JBKJXJ010000257.1:0-2657 GCA_046716125.1 Candidatus Eiseniibacteriota bacterium | reverse complement strand
TTCCGCCGGTCGCGGCCTCATCGTTCGCCGACACCACCCGGCCGGTGACGTTCCTCAAGGAGACGGTGATCACCGGCGCCCGCTATCCGCGCGCCTACTACGAGTCGCCGCAGGCGCTCTCGTTCATCTCGCGCAACGCGATGCTCGAGCAGACGCCCACCGTGCTCGGGGACGTGCTCGGCAGGCTGCCGGGCGTGGACATGAGCAAGGACAGCCCGTGGGAACAGCGCCCCATCCTGCGCGGACTGGGCGGCCAGCGCGTGCTCGTCATGATGGACGGGAGCCCGATCAACAGCGCGCGCGGCAACGGGCCGCATCCCTCGCTTCTCGACCCCTCGCAGGTGGATCGCATCGAGGTCGTGCGCGGGCCCTCGTCGGTGGCGTACGGCTCGGACGCGCTGGGCGGGGCGATCAACATCATCACGCGCGATCCGGTGCTGCCCGAAGGAGAGTCGTTCCGCGGCTCGGCGACGGTGGGCGGCAGCACGGTGGACAAGCAGCGCAACGGCTACCTCGAGGTCATGCCCCGCCTGGGCCGTCTGACCGCGTTCATCTCGGGCGGCGCCCGGCGGGCGCTCGATTACTCCCTTCCGAGCGAAGACGGGATCTCGCAGCGGGTGCCGCGCTCAGGGTTCAAGGACTTCAGCGCCCTCGCCAACCTGCGCTACGCGCTGTCGTCGCACATGGCGTTGCGCGGCAGCTATCAGCTCTATCGCGGCAAGGACATCGGGCTCCCGGGGCTCACCGCCGACATCCCGGGCGTCTTCTTCCAGGAGTTCGCCTTCCCGGTCTACGAGCGTGATGCGGCGAACCTGTCGCTCGAGCACGCTTACCCTGACGCCTGGCTGGCGAAGACGCTTGCCCGGGTCTACTGGCAGCGCGAGCACCGGGACTTCTTCTCGCATGAGGAGTTTGCGACCAGCGCGCTCCCCGGGCCGCCGCCGCCCCCCAGCGAGCGGACCCGGATCACGAACCAGGACCGGTTCCTCGACCTGGACACCTGGGGATTCCAGACCCAGTTCACCTCCCGCAAGACGCAGCGCTATCTGATGAGCGCGGGGCTGGATCTGGCCCGTGACCGGACCGACGGCGACAACGTGGTGCGGCGGTATTGGGTGGACGCCTACGGCACGACGGTTCGAAGCCGGCCCGACAGCATCACGGCGTCGGTCCCGGACGGGACGTTCGGGAGCTACGCGGCCTACGCCCAGAGCGAGTGGTATCTCGGTCCGAAATGGAAGGCGAGCGTTGGCGGTCGCTTCACGCACTACCGGTACCGGACCCAAGCCGGGCACCGGGCGGGCACGGCGGGCACGGCGTCGGAGAGGTTCTTCTCGCCCATCAGTGTGGACGAGGGCGCACTGTGCGGCTCGCTCGGGATGGTTTACACACCGTTCCGAGACCTGCACCTGACCGCCAACGTCGCCAACGGCTACCGGCAGCCGAACGCCCAGGACCTGTTCTTCAACGGCCCGGACTCGGTGGGGACGGTGCTCGGCAACCCGGCGCTCAATCCCGAGAAGAGCGTCTCGTTCGATCTCGGCCTGCGCTGGGGCCCCGGCCCCTTCGGCTTCGCGGGCAACCTCTTCTACTCGACCTACGACGACCTCATCGACGCGATCGACGTGACCGTGCCCGGTGAGCCCCGCACCTACCAGTACGTCAACATCACGAACGCACGCATCTGGGGCGGCGACCTCGAGGCCGAGTACCGATTCCTGCGCCGGTTCCAGGCGCGGGTCTCGATGGCCGGGCAGATCGGCGACATCACCAACGCCGATGCCATATTGAGACTCTACGGCGTCGTGGCGGAGCAGGCGCCGCTGCCCAGCATCCCGCCCCTCAAGGGCATGGCCGCGCTGCGCTGGCGTGACGCGAGCGGGCGCTTCTGGGTGGAGCCTTCGGCGCGCTGGTCGTGGCGCACGAACCGGCTGCCGCTCCCGACACCGGGCGTATCCTTCTTCACCGAGTTCAAGAAGGAGTGGATGGTCGGCGATCTGATGGCCGGCGTGCGGCTCCCGGCCGGGCAGCGCGTCGTGGCGGGCGTGCGCAACATCGCCGACCGTTCCTACCGCCAGGCGATCGGCTCGATCGACGAGCCGGGCCGCTCGTTCGTGGGAAGCCTGGCGGTCGACTTCTGACGGCATCGCGACCCCCGGGGGCGGACTCCGCGTTCTGCTGCGACATCTGCGCCAGAAAGCTCGAGAAGGAACCGGGGCGGTTCGTCAGCCTCTGAGTCGTCGCACCGAGGAGGATCCCGATGGCGGTGAACCATTCGATCCACGACGCCGTGCTGACCCTGGAACTGGCCGGCGCTTACGAACCCCGGGACGTGGTGCATGCGTTCCTCGAGGCCATGAACGACCCGGCGTGCCCCCGACCGGTCGGCCTGCTGGGGGGACTCGACCGTCGCACAACGGTGAGGCGCAGCGATCTCGCGTCGCGGCGTGGTGTTTCAGATGTGGCGGGCCGATCCTGCTAACGCGCGCGATGCGCCGCCATCGGTCGCAGGGACAGCTGGCCCCGGCGGGAGAGGTCGATGGACTGCCCCAGCACCCGCAGCGCCTCCTGGGGCGCATGGAATCCGCTCGAGTTCTCGGCCTCGATGAAATCCAGGTAGAACTGCGCGTGGCGCTGGAACCGCTGCGCCTGCTTGA
>JBKJXJ010000256.1:0-2552 GCA_046716125.1 Candidatus Eiseniibacteriota bacterium | reverse complement strand
CGGGGTGCAGCCGCAGACGATCGAGGCCATCGATCACGCCAAGGCGGCGAGCGTGCCGATCGTGGTGGCGATCAACAAGATCGACCTTCCCAACGCTCAGCCGGAACGCATCAAGTCCGATCTCGCGAACCACGGCGTCGTGATCGAGGAGTACGGTGGCAAGAACGTGTGCGTCGAGATCTCGGCCAAGAAGGGCACCCATGTCGACAAGCTGCTCGAGATGATCCTGCTGGTCGCCGAGTTGCTCGATCTCAAGGCCGACGCGACCCGGCGTGCCAAGGGCGTGGTCCTCGAGACCCGGCTCGAGCGCGGGCGCGGCGTCGTCGCGAGCATCCTGGTGCAGAGCGGGACACTGCGGCTGGGCGACGCGTTCGTCGCCGGCCAGCAGCACGGCCGCGTCCGGGCGATGTTCGACGAGCGCGGTCATCTCGCGAAGGACGCCGGCCCCTCGACGCCGGTCGAGGTGCTGGGCTGGGACGGCACGCCCGCAGCCGGGGACCTGTTCCAGGCGCACGAGGACGAGCGCGAGGCGCGCGAGATCGCGGCCCGGCGCCAGGCCATGCACCGCGAGCAGGAGTTCCGCGCCGCCAAGACGATCTCCCTCACCGAGATCCGTTCGCAGATCACGCGCGGCGAGGTGAGCGAGCTCAAGATCGTCCTCAAGGGCGACGTGGACGGGTCGGTCGAAGCGCTCGCCGAGTCGCTGGGCAAGATCGGTTCGGACGAGGTGCAGGTGCGCATCATCCGGCAGGCGGTCGGCCAGATCACCGAGTCCGACGTGCTGCTCGCGGCCGCCTCGGGTGCCATCGTCGTCGGCTTCCACGTCCGTCCCGACGCCAGGGCGCGGGAGATCGCCGCGCGCGAGAAGGTCGAGATCCGCCTCTACGAGGTCATCTACAAGGTGGTCGAGGAGGTGAAGGCGGCGCTCGAGGGCATGCTCAAGCCCGAGATCCGCGAGGTCGTGCTCGGCGCCGCCGAGGTGCGCCAGGTGTTCAAGCTCTCGAAGTCGGGCACCGTGGCAGGCTGCATGATCTCCAGCGGGAACATCCCGCGCACCGCCAAGGTCCGCCTGCTGCGGGACGGCATCATCGTCTGGAACGGCCGCATCGGCTCGCTGCGCCGGTTCAAGGAGGACGTGCGCGAGGTCGCGACCGGCTTCGAGTGCGGCATCGCCCTCGACGGGATGAACGACCTCAAGGTGGGGGACGTCATCGAGGCCTACACCGTCGAGGAACTGGCCCGCACGCTGTAGCGCGCGGCGGCGAAGGCGGTCGGCCGGGACGGGAAGGCTCTGATGTTCGTCGGAATCGTGCGCATCGAGCTCCACCTCCCGGCTTCGCGGTCGCTGAAGGACAAGCGCTCCGTGGTGCAGGGCCTCAAGGAGCGCATCCGCCACCGCGTGCGGGCGTCGGTGGCCGAGGTCGACCATCAGGACCTCTGGCAGCGCGCGGCGCTCGGCGTGGCCGTCGTCTCGGGCGATCGACGGCAGGTGGACGAGCAGCTCCAGGCGGTCAGGCACCTGGTCCAGGCGGCGCACGGAGCGGAGCTTCTGGACTGGCAGGAAACGGAGTCGTGATGAGGATCCGTCCCGAACGGGTGGCCGAGACGATCAAGCGCGAGATGGCGGAGATCCTCGCCAACCGCATGCGCGACCCGCGGCTGGGCGCGATGATCAGCGTCACCGACGTCGAGGTCACCCCCGACCTTTCGTCCGCCCGCATCTTCGTGAGCGTGCTGGCCTCCGAGGCCGAACGCGACCGGGCGCTCGAGGCGCTGGTCCACTCGACCGGATTCATTCGCCACGAGCTGGCCCCCAGGCTCGGTCTGCGCGAGATGCCCGAGCTGCGCTTCCTGCTCGACACCTCCATCCAGCATGGCGCCCGCGTCGAGGAACTGCTCCGGCGGCTGGCGAGCGGCGAGGCCATCCCGGACGACGACGAGGTCCGATGAGCCCGCGCTTCACCGCCGCCGGCGGTGGGGGCGTGGACGGCCGGGTCGCCGCGGGCGACCGCGAGCCGTCCGCCGGGAGCGTGTTCCACGGCCTCCTCTTCATCGACAAGCCGGTCGGTCCCACCTCCCATGACGTGGTCGCCAGGGTGAGGCGTCGCCTTGGCAGCCCGGGCGCGGGCCATCTCGGGACGCTGGACCCGATGGCGAGCGGGCTCCTCGTCGTCGCCATGGGGGCGGCGACCCGCGCGCTCTCCGTCTGGCAGGGCGGGGAGAAGACCTACCAGGGGAGCTTGAGGCTCGGCGTCATCACCCACAGCCAGGACATGACCGGAGAGGTCATCGAGCGGCGCGCGGTCGAGGTGGACGAGGCTTCGGTGCGGAGCGCCGCGCTCGCCCTGACCGGCGAGATCGATCAGATGCCGCCGATGGTGTCGGCGCTCAAGGTCGGGGGCGAACGCCTGCACGTCCTCGCCCGTCGCGGGATCGAGGTCGAGCGCGTCGCGCGAAGGGTGCGCGTCTCCTCATGGGTGTGGCTGGGCTTCGCCTTCCCCGAGGCGACCTTCCGCGTCACGTGCTCGGCCGGGACCTACGTGCGCACCCTG
>JBKJXJ010000255.1:0-9057 GCA_046716125.1 Candidatus Eiseniibacteriota bacterium | reverse complement strand
TCGTCCGCGATCCCGAGCGGCTGGCCCGCTTCGAGCGCGAGGCGCGGCTGCTCGCATCCCTCCAGCATCCCCACATCGCCGGCATCCATGGTCTCGAGGACGTCATGGGAACGCCGCACCTCGTGCTCGAGTTCGTCGAGGGCGAGACGCTGGAACGGCGCCTGACGCGGGGGCCACTCCCCGTGCGCGAGGCGCTCGAGACCGGTGGCCAGATCGCCTCGGCCATCGAGGCGGCCCACGAGCAAGGCATCATCCACCGCGACCTCAAGCCGGGCAACGTCATGCTCACGCCCGCGCGCGGCGCCAAGGTGCTCGACTTCGGCCTCGCGAAGGGCGACGCGCCCGCCTCCGGCTCGTCCGTGAACCTGTCGGCGACGCCGACGATCGGTCTCTCCGCCACCGGCGACGGGATCATCCTCGGCACCGCCCCCTACATGAGCCCGGAGCAGGCGCGCGGTCTCGCGGTGGACCGGCGCACCGACGTGTGGGCGTTCGGCTGCATCATCTACGAGTGCCTGAGCGGCCGGCGCGCCTTCGCGGGCGACACCGTCTCGGACGTGTTGGCCCGGATCCTCGAGCGCGAGCCCGACTGGGGCGCCCTGCCTGCCACGCTGCCGCCGCGCCTGCGCGAGGTGGTCAAGCGCTGCCTGGTCAAGGACGCGCGCGAGCGTCCGCGCGACATCGGAGACCTGCGGCGCGAGCTGGGCGCGATCGCCCAGGAGATCTCATCGCCCGGCGGCGGCAGGGCCGCGGCGACCGACGGGCGTCCGTCGCTGGCGGTGCTCTACTTCGAGAACCTGGCGAGTGACACCGAGAGTGAGTATTTCTGCGCCGGCATCACCGAAGACATCCTGACGGATCTCTCGAAGATCAAGGGCATGCGCGTAGCCTCGCGAAACGCCGTGATGCGCTATCGCGGTGCGCCGGTGGATATCCCGCGCGTGGCCGCGGATCTCGGGGTCGGGGCGGTGCTCGAAGGCAGCGTGCGCCGCGTCGGCGACCGGGTGCGCATCTCGGCTCAGCTCATCAACGCCGCTGACGGGTTCCACCTCTGGGCGGAGCGCTACGACCGTACGTTGCAGGACGTGTTCGCGGTGCAGGAGGAGATCGCCTCGGCGATCGCGGCGGCGCTCCAGGTGGCGCTCACGCCCGCCGAGACACGTGCGCTGGTGCGGGACCGCCCCAGCGACGCGCGTGCCTACGACCTCTACCTCAAGGGGCGACAGCTGTACGGGCGCTACACCGCCGAATCGCTCCGCGAGGCGCTCGACCTGTTCCGGCGGGCGACCGAGGTGGATTCGACCTACGCGCTGGCCTGGGCGGGGATCGCCGACTGCCATGGTCAGATGGTGGCGTGGAGTTTCTCGAGCGACCCGGCGGAGTCATTGCGGTCGGGACTCGAGTCGGCGCAGCGAGCCATCGAGCTCAATCCGCAGCTGCCCGAGGCCTACAAGGCCCTGTCGCTCGTGCTGCGCTACTCGGGTGAAAACGCGCGCGCCAAGGCGGCGCTGGCGAAGGCGGTCGAGATCAATCCCCGCTTCGTCCCGGCGCTGACCAACCTCGCGGTCTACGCCGTGGCGGAGGCGGATCTCGCGGGTGCGGAGCGCCTGTTCCGGCGGGCCCTGGAATCCGACGCGGAGTATCCGTTCACGGTCACCTGGCTCGCATTCGTGCTCATGCCCACCGGTCGCGCGGACGAGGCGTTGGCGGTCACCCATCGGCTTCGGAAGCTCTCGAGCGAGCCGTTCTACGTGAGGGCGGCGCACAATATCCGCGCGATGGTCCATCTACGCCGCGGCGACCTCGAGGCCGCGGAGCGGACGGTTGGCGAAGCGCTTGCCGACGGCGCCGACCCCGCGAATGTCCGGCCGATCGAAGCGGTGATCGCGGCTCGCACGGGTCGGTTGGATGTGGCGCGGCGCCTGGTGGACGAACTGGAGGGCACGCCCGGCATCGCCATCGGAAGTCTGCTCCTGTTGACCGAGGCGGCGGTGCGCACCGGGCAGGCCGAGCGCGCCGCGATGCTGGTCAGGCAGCTCGGCGACCTGGCGGGGACCTACCTGCGACTCGATCCCGCGCTCCACCCGGCCCTCGACCACGCGCCGCACGCGCCGAGACGGTCGGAGCACGCGCTCATCTGGCCGCTCGAGTCGCCGATGATGGACCCGCGAGTCCACGCCGTCTTCCGCGAGGTGCGGATCGAATCGGGGCTGCCGCAGGGCAGCGGCGTGGGCGGCAGCCGGAGCTGATCGCTAGATCCGCCGCGCCGATATCACCCTCGAAGTCTGGCACCCCGCGCACCAGCGCTTCCGCCGCCTCGTCGCACGAGCGCCCCTTGAGCCGGCCGAGCGCGGCATCCAGGAATCCCAGGCAGCCGGTGACGAACTTGCCGGACTCGACGCTGCGGTGGAGGAACTCGTTGACGCGCTCGGCCAGGCGATCGGGCCCCAGCGTGTGGGCGTCCTGGCTCCTGAGCGACGCGCGGCGCGACGCGGCTGCATCTGGATCCGGGTCGAGACGGTGATGCCCGTGCCGGGCCGTCCGGACGGCTCGCGGTGAGGCGCGTTGTCGCCATCGCACGGCTGTCCTAGACTCGGCCGCCCATGACCGCCCTGACGTCCGGCACCCGCCTCGGTCCCTACGAGATCCTCGGCACCCTCGGTGTGGGAGGGATGGGCGAGGTCTATCGCGCCCGCGACACGCGGCTCGGCCGGGACGTGGCGGTCAAGGTGCTGCCCGAGGCGTTCGCCCGCGACGCCAACCGGCTGGCGCGTTTCGAGCGCGAGGCTCGCACCGTCGCCGGGTTCAACCACCCCAACATCGTCGTGCTCCATTCCATCGAGGAGGAATCCGGCATCCGATTCCTCTCAATGGAGCTCGTGGAAGGCCAGACCCTCGATGCGCTGATCCCGTCGGGCGGGCTCCCGGCCGGCCGTGTGCTGGAGATGGCGATCCCGCTGGCCGATGCTCTGACGGCCGCGCACGAGCGCGGTGTGGTGCACCGGGATCTCAAGCCCCGCAACGTCATGGTGACACGCGAGGGCCGGGTGAAGGTCCTCGACTTCGGGCTCGCGAAGCCGGTGGGCATCGGGACGCCTGATCCCTCGGACAGTGTCGCCGACACGATGTCGACTCCGCTCACCGCGACCGGGCAGGTCGTCGGGACCGTTCCTTACATGGCGCCCGAGCAGATCCGGGGCGGGGTGGTGGACGCGCTCAGCGATCTGTTCTCGTTCGGGACCATCGTCTACGAGATGGCCGCCGGGCGGCGGCCGTTCGGTGGGGCGACGTCGGCGGACATCAGTTCCTCGATCCTGCGCGATCCACCCGATCCGCTCACGCGCGTTCGTGCCGAACTCCCGGCGGAGCTGGAGCGGATCGTGGCGCGTTGCCTCGAGAAGGACGCGCGCGCGCGGTTCCAGAGCGCGCGCGAGGTCGCCCGGGAGCTGAGGGCCCTGCAGCGGCACCTCGAGCAGGCGGCGACGGGAGCCGAGGAGGATGTCATCCGGTCGCTGGCCGTGCTTCCGCTCGACAACGTCTCGCGCGATCCGGCGCAGGAGTACTTCGCCGACGGCATGACGGAGGCGCTCATCTCCGACCTGGCCCGTCTCAAGGCGCTGCGCGTCATCTCGCGGACCAGCGCCATGAAATACAAGGGAGTCCAGAAGTCGATGCCCGAGATCGCGCGCGAGTTGAACGTGGACGCGATCCTCGAGGGCTCGGCCCTGCTCGTGGGGAAGCGGGTGCGCATCAGCGTCCAGCTGGTCTCGGCGCGACGGGACGAGATGCTGTGGAGCGAGCGCTACGATCGCGACCTCGAGGACGTGCTGGATCTGCAGAGCAATGTGGCCGAGGCGGTGGCGAAGGAGATCGCGCTGCGCGTGACGCCCGGCGAGGCTACGCGGCTCGCGCGGCGGCGGGAGGTGAACGCCGAGGCGCACCTCGAGTACCTCAAGGGCAAGCACGAGGCGGCGGCGACGTCGCCCCAGGCCATCGAGCTGAGCCTGCGGCACTTCCAGCGGGCGCTCGAGCTGGATCCGGGGTTCGCCCCGGCCTGGGCCGGCCTCGCCGACTGCCACTCCACGCGCGCCGAGCGCGGCATGGCGCCGCCGGCCGAAGCCATCGCCCAGGCGATGGCGGCGATCACGAAGGCGCTGGAGCTGGACGAGTCGCTCCCCGAGGCCTACGAGGTGCTCGGGGCGATCCAGGGGCGAAGGCTCGAACTGCCGGCCGCGATACGGTCGCTTCGGAAGGCGATCGATCTGAATCCCGGTCTCGCGCCGCCCTACTTCACCCTGGGACGCATCTACTACTGCACCGAACGACACGCCGAGGCGCAGGAGGCGATGCTCCAGGCGCTGAGCCTCGATCCCCTGTCCATGATCATCCACACGACCGTGGGTGATGCCTGCTACTACGCTCGCGAATACGAGCGCTCGGTGGGGTATTACTGCAAGGCGATCGAGCTGGATCCACGCTTCGACGGGGCGCACACCGATCTCGCGCGTTCGCTCGAAGCTCTGGGCCGCTTCGACGAAGCCCGGTCGGAATACGAGGAGGGCCGCCGGCTTGCCGGCACGGTGGCCGGGCCGTCATTCGGGCTGGCGCATCTCGAAGCGAGCATGGGGAATGTGGGCGCCGCGCGCCGGATCCTCGATGAGCTCGTCGCGGCGCGCGCCCAGCGCGTCGTGTCCGCGTGGGGGATCGCTGCCCTCCACGCCAGCCTCGGCGATGCCGACGAGGCGTTCCGCTGGCTCGAGCACGCGATCGATGAAGGGGCGTCCGGCGTCATCTTCCTTCGCGTCCACCCACGGCTTGATCCGATCCGCAAGGATCCGAGATACACGCTGCTCCTTCGGAGGCTCAAGCTCGACCAGGTTTGAGTGTCCGGACTGTCACAAACAGGTCCCTCCGCGTCATGTACTCGTAGCGCCGACCTATCTGAGGGGGTCGCCCCGGGCACTCCGGAGACCGCCCCCGCCAGGGGAGGCGCATGGAGGGATGACCATGCCAGAGCACCGCCTGGATTCCGCAATGACGGCCAGCCCCGGCGCCGCCCTCGTGGCCGTGGACGGCCGCGCCTATCCGCTGAGCTCGGCGCGGATCTCCGTCCGCGCGCAGGGAGGGCTCGCGCTCACCACGCTGAGGCAGGAGTTCCTGAATCCCTTCGAGGAGCCGCTCGAGGTCATCTACAGCCTGCCCCTGCCGGGCGACGGAGCGGTCATCGGCTATGCCATCCAGATCGGAGACCGCGTGATCCGGGGGGAGGTCGAGAAGCGCGAGGTGGCGAGCGAGGCCTACGTCGAGGCGCTCATGGAGGGGCGGGCCGCCGCGCTGCTCGAACAGGATCGCGACGACACGTTCACCCAGCGACTGGGCTCGATCCCCCCGGGCCAGGACGTGCGCGTCGAGATCGAGGTGCTCCACCCGCTCGGGTTCGTCCCGTCCGAGGGACCGGAGTCCGCTCGTTGGGAATACCGCTTCCCGACCGTCGTCGGCGTGCGCTACCAGGGGGAGCCGGGCCGGGTCCCGGACGCCGGGCGCCTCGACGTGGACCGCGCGGTGGAGGGTGACATCCCCACGCGGATCGAACTGGATCTGATGGTGGCGGACGGCTCACCCGCGGCGATGGCCGTGGTCTCCACGACGCACGACCTCCAGTGCGCGGCGGAGGCCGGCGCCACCCGTGTCGCACTGCGCGCCGGCGCCCGACTCGATCGGGACCTGGTCGTGCGCTGGAACGCCTGCGGCGAGCGTGTCGGCGTGAAGCTGATCCAGGGGCCGGGCCGGCCGGGAGACGATGGGCGATACGGGCTGCTCACCCTGACCCCGCCGGCGGTGTCCGCCGCCGCGCTCGCCCGGGACGTCACGGTGCTGATCGACGCGAGCGGTTCCATGAGCGGTGAGCCGCTCGATCTGGCGAAGCGGATCGTGATCGAGCTGCTCGAGAGCCTCGGATCCGGCGACCGCTTTGAGCTGATCGCCTTCGCTTCGACGCCGATCTCCATCTCGCGCGGCCTGCGGGAGGCCACGCCCGAACATCTCCGGACGTCGTTGCGCGCCCTCGACGCGCTGGGCGCCGGCGGCGCGACGGAGATGGAGTCCGCGTTCGTCAAGGCACTCGCCCCGCTGCGCGAGGACTCGCAGCGCCAGGTCGTGCTGGTCACGGATGGCGAGATCGGGTTCGAGTCGAGCGTGATCGGCGAGGTCATGCGACGGTTGCCTGCGAATGCCCGGGTTCACACCGTGGGCGTGGGGGCGGCGCCGAACCGCGCGCTGACCCGTGCGGTGGCGCGCGCCGGGCGCGGCGTCGAGGTGTTCGCATGCGACGAGGCATCCGCGACGGAGGCATCGCGCCGGTTGTGCCGTGCGACGGTCCGTCCGGTGCTGACCGAGCTCGGCATCAGCGGTGACGCCGTGTGCGGGATCGCGCCTGAGCGCCCGCGCGATGTGCTCGGCGGGCAGCCGCTGGTGCTCGCGCTGGAGTTGAAGCCGGAGGGAGGGACGATCGAGGTGAGCGGCCGCGAGGCCGGCACGGCGGACGCGTGGATCTGGCGCGTCGTGCTGCCCGCGAGCGCGCCCGACACGGCGGCCCCGTCGGGATCCTCCCTGTCCGGCGTGACGTCGCTCCCGATCGGGGCGCTCTACGGACGCGAACGGATCGCGGATCTGGAGTTGGAAGTGGCCGCGCGGGAGAGGGGCAGCGACGTGTTCGACGCGCGGATCGAGGAAGCCGGGCTTCGCCACCGGATCACGAGCCGGATGACCAGCCTGGTCGCGATCGCTGAGGAGCCGTCCGTGGACCCGAAGCTCCCGCGCCGCCGCGAGCGGCTGCCGGTCGAACTGCCGGCCGGCGTCTCGGCGGAGGGTAGCGGGTTGATCATGGGCGGGGGGCAGAGTGTGATGATGCTGAAGACCATGTCCCGTGTGAGCCCCGGACTGATCGGGGGGCTGGGGCCGCGCGTCGGTGGGTCGATCGCGTCTCATCGGAGAGTATCCAGGGCAAGCGCCTTCGTCCCACCGACGGCCCCCACCGGGATCCGGCCCTGGATCCCACCGATCGAGGTTCGGATCGCCGGCGGTCGCGTGCTGCGGGCGACGCCAGAAGGACTCACCGTCGAGTTTGAGACTCCGTTCGACGGATTCGCGATCCCGGACGCCGAGATCAACCTGTGGATCGATGGCACGTCCTGGCGGGTCTCCACGGTGGTGGCGGGGGAGAGTTCGCCGCGCGGCCCGCATGGGGCCGGGCTTGTGGTGCGCATCGCGCTCTCGATCGCGGGTCATCCGGAGTGGGTGGCGGCGCGCTCGGTGGACCTGCGCTGGCTCTCACAGCCGGAGGGGAGGGCGAGCGATCGGACGCCGCGGCAGATCGTCCTGAGCGTCGAGCTCCCAGAGGAGGCCCCACGGCCGCGGTGATCCGGTGAACGAGATCGACGCGCTGTTCGCGAGGGTCCGGTCCGGGGATCCCATGGCGTTCGCGGAGTGGATGGGGCGCGTCGAGCGCCCCATCCGCGCGAGCCTGGTCCGCTTCGCCCGCGCCGTGGACTCGGAGGTCGTCATGCAGGAGACCTTCCTCCGCATGTGGCTGATGGCGACGAAGTCGCCGAAGGTCCTCGAGGGAGAGCATGCATCTTTGCGGATGGCGTTGGCTGTCGCACGCAACGTCGCGCGCGAGGAGCTGCGACGAGCACGGCCCGGGACATACGTCCCCCTGGACGATCTCGAGGATGCTCCCGAGCTGACCGTCGACCCCGCACCGGGGCCCGATCCGGGGCTCGCCCGGGCGATCCGTGACTGCATGGAGCGGATCCCGGACCGCTTGCGGATCGCGATCGAGCTGCGTGTCGCGCAGGGCCACGCGAGTTCGGATCGAGATCTGGCGCAGACGCTTGGCCTCAAGCTCAACACCTTTCTCCAGCACATCGTCCGTGCGCGCAGGAGTCTCGCCGAGTGCCTGCGCAGGAAGGGTGTCGAGCTCGCCGGGGTGGGGCCATGAGCCGGGCGGATGACGCCACGCTGCTCGAAGCGGCGGCCACGCCGTTCCGTGAGCGCGACCCGTCGGGGCGCATCCTCCCCTCGCCGGCGTTCATGGACCTTCCGCCCTCCGCGCGCGATGGACTGGCTTCCCGTCAGGCGGCGATGCGCGAGATCGAGCGGTCGATGCACGAGCTCGGCTGGAGCGGAACGGTGCAGGCGGTGATGGACCGGATCCTGGGGGGATGAGCGGGGAGGAGGGCGCGCGTCATTGCCCGGCTTGGGCGGTTGGCGGAATGGTCACCGCATGCGATACGGTCGGCCCGTAACCCGCGCAATCTCCGGCGCGGCCATCCATCCACCCGGACAGCCCACACCATGGCCTCTCCCGCACGCGGTGTGATCGTCGCCGCCATCCTCGTCACGCTCGTCGCCGTGATCGGCTTCACCTACTACCAGTCCCTGGTTCCCGCGGTTCATCCCGACCACGATCACGGCCTGCAGAACATCGCCGGGGGCGGGTTCCTCAACGTCGAGCGGCTCGAGGGCGGCCGGCGCAACCTGGTCGGGCGGCCGGACCGCGTGCTGGTCCTGCACTGGTTCGAGCTCGGATCGCCGGCGTCCGCATCCGACCTGCCGTCGCTCGTGGACTACTCGAACTCGGTGGCGGGCGACCGGGGGATCGAGGTGGTCATGGTCGCGACCGGGGCAAAGCGCAAGAGGGTGCTCGACTGGGCGCGCGCCCACGGGGTGCCGGTCGAGAACCTCTACGTGGACCCGGAGGGCAAGACCGCCGCGCTGATCGGCGTGCGGCGCGTCCCCGAGACGCTGATCTACGACCCGGCCGGACAGCTTGCGCACCAGGCGCAGGGCCCGATGGACTTCACCGATCCCCAGGTGCGCGCCGCGATCGAGGGCTTCAAGGCGGGGGCCGGGGAGCACCGGCACTAGTGTGCTGACCCGGAAGTATCTTTGCACATGGCGTACAGGGTTTCGAAGATCTCGTCGGCCGATTTGGTCCAGGCAAAAGGTCGCGGGTTGTCGTTGTAGAGCGGGAGGTAGCGGTTGATCTTCAGGATC
>JBKJXJ010000254.1:0-5029 GCA_046716125.1 Candidatus Eiseniibacteriota bacterium | reverse complement strand
CCGCCACCCCCAGAACGACGGCGGTGAGCAGGTAGGCGCCGTAGCGGTGCGCCATCTGCAGGCCGACCAGCCCCTGGAGCGGCGGGAACCACTCACCGAAGCACGTCGGCCAGTCGGGGCAGGCGAGGCCGGCGTGGTGCGTGCTCACCATGCCGCCGAGCAGCGACTGGAGATAGGTGAGGGATGTCGCGGCCACGTAGGCCAGCATCAGCCCCGGCGCCCGCGTGGTAGCCGCGCCCGCGCCTGCGGCCTGGGCCGCGGTTCGCGAGTAGGCGAGCAGCGTGGCGAAGATCAGGAGCGCCACGCCCAGGTGCCCGCTCACCACCGAGGGATCCAGCAGCTTCCACACCGTGAGCGCCCCGAGCAGCACCTGGACGGCGAGCAGGCAGAGGGCGAGGATCACGAGGCCCGCGAGCCGCTTGCGCAGCGCGGGACGCGAGAAGGTCAGGATCGAGAGGCCGACGAGGCACAGGCTCACCAGCAATGCCACCAGCCGGTGGGTCCACTCGATCATCACGTTGAACTGCCAGGGGGGGATGAGACGCCCCTGGCACAGCGGCCAATCGGGACAGGCGAGGCCCGAGCCGGTCGTGCGCACCACCGAGCCGATGACGATGAGCCCGAAGGTGAGGAACGTGGTCGCGAACCCGAGTCGGGAGGCGAGGCGGAATGTCGGGTTCACGGAGGCAGTCTCTCCTGCGCGGAATCGCCCGGCGGGTGGACGCCGGCGCCGGGATCTGGGCTCGTGACGGATCCGAACGCGCCCCGTCGAACGGCGAGCGAACCTAGCACAGCGGCAGGCGGTTTCAAGCCCGGGGAACTGGCCGTTCGTCCTTAGGGGTGATGGCGGATCGCCTACAACCGCTCGAGATCGTAGAGACGTTTCGCCACCTGGGCCGTCGAGCGCAGCGCCGTCACCGCCACTGCCGCCGTGGCCACGAGCCCGACGAGGTCGAAGAGCAGGACGCGCCCACCCGCGACGGAAACCTGCGGCCATCGCAACGCGGCCAGGTTCGCGAGCGCGAGCATGATCCGCAGCTCGGTGCCGCCGATGACGCCGAAGGAGATCTTGAACACCCCCAGCGCGTTGGTGGCGTACCCCATGTTGATGGTCAGGAAGAAGTAGGCGATGAGCAGGCCGATCGCCACGCCGGGAGTGATCAGCGTGGAGTAGGCCAGACCGACCAACAGGAACAGCGCGGCGAGCGCGTCCACGATGTGGTCCACATAGAAGCCGTAGCGCGGCCGCAGCTTCTGTCGCACCCGGGCGAGCGTGCCGTCGAGGCTGTCGCCGAACCAGTTGAGGAACAGACAGGCGTTCACGGCGTGGAGGAACAGCGGCTCATGCCGGCACTGCCAGTAGAAGAAGCCACCGAAGGCGAACGCGATCAGGCCGAGGAGCGTGAGGTGGTCGGCGTTGATCCAGGACGGCAGCCGCTCGGCCATCCACACGAGCACCTTCCGCTCGATCGCGGCGGTGAGGCTCATGTTCTCGCGCCGGGCCTCTCGAAAGCCCGGGGTTGCGTCCTTCGAACCAATCCTGATCTCGGCCATGTCCCCGGAGTCTATCAGGCCTGGACAGGCCCGGGGGCCTGTTGAGCTACGACTCGCCCCGGGGAGTGTCGGCCTTCGACTGCAGTCGCCCGCTAGCGCGGGACCGGGCGCAGGTCGACGACCCGGGCGGGCGGCGTGGCATCGCTGCCGAGCAGGAACCGCGCGTCCGAGGGGCCTACCGTGACGAAGGCGCCGGGCATCCCGTCGTTGTTGACCGGATCCACGACCCCCGCGATGCGGCGGAAGGTCCCGCCGAGATCCACCGTGAGCGCGCTCGGGCCGGGATTCACCAGCACGATGCCGTTCTGGAAGTCCCGCCGCCAGAGGTTGGTGACACCCGCCTGCATGTGCACGTCATCGAGCCAGACATCGCCGGCGGCGCCGGAGAGGAAGAACGAGAGCGTGCCGACCCCGCTGACCCGCGGGACCAGCACCACCTGGTACCGGCGCCACGAGGTCGTGAGATCCACGGTCCGCCGGGCGACCTCCCCGGCGCCCGCCACGCCCATGACGACCGGCAGCGTGCGCGGCGCCGAGGCCTTGGCCCAGAACGTCGCCGAGTAGGCATTGCCGTTGAAGACATTGAGCGTTCCGACCGTGTTCAGGTTCACCGACCATTCGTACTGGGCCGCCGCCGGCACGTTGACGCGTGCCGAGGCCGCCCCCACCGCGGACGTGCCGGTATCGCGCGTCAGCGTCCCCGGGACCAGGGCGTTGAACGTCCACCCGCTGGTCACGTCGGTCTCGAAACCGGGGTTGGTGGATGCGTCCAGTCCGGTGCCGAGCCAGATCATCTGGTAGGCCGCGCTCACCGGCTGTCCGAGCCAGCCGGTATCCGCGATGCGCTGGCTCGAGCTTCCGGTCGCGAGATCCACGGCATACTCGTCGTACCACCAGACGGAGGAGTTGTAGGCCGGGACCACCCGGTCCGCGTAGCCGAACACGCCAAATCCATCGCCCAGCGCCCCGCTGCCGAGTCCGAGGCGCACCTTGCGCGCATTGTTCGCGGAGTAGGGGTCCGACGGCGGATCGGCGATCGTGAACAGGAAGTTGTGGCGCGGGGAGCGAAACCTCGCTTCGTCGGTGAAGTAGCCTCCGGGGACGCGGAACATGTTCTCGTCCCAGGTTCCGCCGTTCTGGAACGGGAAGTTCTCGCGCATCCAGCCGTTGAACGCGACGTACTTGGTGCCCTGACCGCAGTTGCCGACCAGCAGGAACGAGGGGCCCGCGAGGCTGCGGATCCGGTTGGCGAGCGCCTCCCCTCCCGCACGGTAGGCGGCGTCGAAGGCGGCGAACGTCGAGTAGCCGGCGCGCTGGTAGTCGATGCTCTCGGCCGGCGTCTGCGTCCAGGCGATGCCATCGCAGAAGACGTCGAAGAAGATCCCGTCCCAGGCCCCGGTGCTCACGATCGCGGACTGGAAGAGATCCGCGAGGCCCTCGGCCACGACGTAGCGACCGAGCCCGTCCCGCTTGGCGAGGTTGACGTTGTAGCTGGTGTAGTGGTTCCCGGCCCGGTTGTGGAGGAACCCGTTCAGGTCGCGCACCAGCCGGCGGAAGCGGGTCGGGTAGTGGACGGTCGAATCGCTCTCGGCGGCCGGCCAGATCGCTCCCGTGTTGATGTACGCGAGGAGCGTGATGCCGGGGTGCCGTGTCCGCAGCGCCGCCGCCACGTCGGGCCGGTATTCGGAGATCGGGCTCGCGTCGAGGATCACCTCGTCGAAGCGAGCCACGGTGTCGCACATCGCCTGGTCGAGCGGGCCGTAGCGATTGCCGCCCTCGATGAAGGGCCACCCGACGCCGTTGATCCCGCCGTAGAGCCCGAGTCGCGGGTAGCCGACGGCGGCCGCCGAGGACGCATGCCCTGCCAGCAGCACGGCGGCGAGCGTCAGGGATCGGAACAGCATGGGACGGGGGATCATGGCGGCCTCCGGGGGGTCCACCCTGTCATCGGCCCGCTCTCGCTCATGCTCGATACCCAACTTGACCGGTCCGGTCCGGGTGCTACGGTGACGCGATCACCATGTCCGCCACCGACGTCGCCGCGCCCGCCAGACCGATTTCCGTGCCGGCTGATGCCGCGGACCGCCGTTTCTGTCGCGACGCGCTGCCCCGCGTCTCGCGCACCTTCGCCCTCAACATGCGGCTGCTCGACGGGGCGCTCGGCGAGGCGGTGCGCACCGGGTACCTCCTGTGCCGCGCCGCCGATGCCCTCGAGGACTCGTGGCCGGGCGAGCCGGAGCGCATCCGCGACCGTTTCGAGCGCTTCCTCTTGGCCTTGAACGGCGACGAGCGCGCGCTCGCGGGCCTGTCGGCCGAGGCCCGGGCCCTCGCCTCGGACCGCATGGACCTGGCGCTGGTCGGCGACCTGGGGCGTCTGCTGCGCGTGCACGCCTCGCTCCCGCCCGCTCACCGTGCGGCGCTCGCCGAAGGCGTCGGCACGCTCGCCAGCGGTATGGCGCGCTACGCGGTCCGGGGGGCGGGACGCCCGGCGGGGGTTCCCTACCTCGACACCGAGGCCGAGCTGGACGACTACTGCTGGGTGGTGGCCGGCTGCGTGGGCGTGATGCTCACGCGAATGTTCGCCGCCGAGTACGGCGCCGCCGAGCCCGCGCTCGAGGCGCGGCGGCTGGCCGCCGCCCCGGCCGTAGGCGCGGCGCTTCAGCTCACCAACATCCTGCTCGACTGGCCGGGCGATGTGAGGAATGGACGCTGCTACCTGCCGGGGAGCTGGCTCGCGGAGGCAGGCGTGACGCCCCGGGACCTGGTGGGCCAGGGCGGCCCCGGAACACAGTCCGTCGCGCGCAGGCTCGAGCGCAAAGCTCGCGAGGCGCTGGCCAAGGTGCCCGACTACCTGGACCTGATCCCGCTGCGGCGCGTGCGCTACCGGCTCTTCTGCCTGTGGCCCGCGCTCTGGGCGCTCGGCTCCCTGCGCCATGCCCGTCACGATCCCGAGTTCCCATGGGGACCGCGCCGTCCGAAACTGCCGCGAACGGACGTGTGGAGCGCCGCGATCGGCTCGGCGTTCGCGGTGCATCACCCGGCGACGTTGCGCGGACTCTATGAGCGCGCCGCGCGTGAGGCGCCGGTACTTGGCTGAACACTCGCCCGGGGCGACGAGCGAACCCCGGGGCGCCCGTGCGGCATCCGCTGCCGCCCCGGGTCGGCCGCCCGGCGCGGCTTCCGCCATGCGTTGGGCGCCCGCGGCTGCGCTGGCGCTCGGCGCCCTCTACGTGGTGACCCGCAGTCGCATCCACACCTGGGACGCGATCGCCTACGCGGCCCGCGCCGCCAACGACCCGCTGCTCGCGGATCGCTATCTCTCGACCGCTCTATTCCATCCACATCACCTGCTGTACTCGCCGCTTGCGGTCGCCGCCCATCGCGCCCTGGCTCCACTCGGACTCGCTCGCGATCCCATGCTCCCGTTGCAGCTCATGAGCGCCGCCTTCGGCGCCCTGTCCGCCTGGTTGGCGGG
>JBKJXJ010000253.1:0-2813 GCA_046716125.1 Candidatus Eiseniibacteriota bacterium | reverse complement strand
ATTCAGGACCGCGGCACGGCGCGCGAGCCCGCGCAGGCGCCGGCGGGCATGCACTACGTCACCGTCAATGGCGAGGTGGTCCTGGACGAGGGACGCATGACCGCCGCGCGTCCGGGACGCGCCCTGCGCCGGCAGGCGCGATGATCCTGGCGCCGGTGGAGGGGGCGCTGCTCGAGCGCACGCTCGACAGCACGTGGCCGCTCTGGAAAGACGGCCTCGACCGGCGCGCGTATGGCCGGTACTGGGCCGCCCAGGTGAAGACCGCCTGGGGCCGGACCAACCTGGATCGCGTGGGCCTCATTGACGGTGGTGCGGTGCTGTGCAGCGCCAAGCGCTATCGCCTCGACGGACGCCTCGACGGCTGTGCCGTGCGAATTCTCGGCATCGGCGCCGTGTTCACCCCGCCCGCCGCGCGCGGCCGCGGCTTCGCGCGACGGTTGATCGACCTCATCGTCTCGGACGCTACGGACAATGGCTACGACATCGCGATGCTGTTCTCGGAGATTGGGCCGGCGTATTACGAGCGCGCGGGCTTCACGACCGTGCCGACGCGCGGCTCCGAAGTGGTCGTCTCGCCGGGACGCGGCGGCACGCCGATGCTGCCCGTGCGTTCTTTAGACGACCGCGATCTGCCGCTCGTCGCCGAGATGCACGCCGTGCGTGCCGCGCCGTTCCGCCTGCACCTCGACCGCCCGACCGCGTTCGTGCAGTACGGGCTGACGAAGAAGCGGCTGCACGCCGGGCTCGCGCGGGCCGGGTTGCGCGACGTCCAGGCGTTCGCCGCGGAGGAAGGCGGGCGCGCGGTCGCCTTCGTCGTGATCGCCGCCTCTGCGTCGGGCTGGGTGATTGAAGAGTGCGGCGATCGCGACCCCGCCGGCGCGCGCGTCGGCGCCATCCTGCAGGGGCTGCTCGCCCGGACACCGTCCGAGGCGCGGCCGCGCATCACCGCATGGCTGCCGCCGGGATTCGCGCCGCCGCAGACCGAGGTGCGCGACATCGGCCCGCCGCGCGAGATCATGATGGCGCGGCCGCTCGATGGACGCGTGGCGCTCTCGCCTTCGCTGACGTCATCCGACGTGTGCTACTGGCACGGCGATGCGTTTTGACGGTTATCTGGTCGGCGACCCGTTCTCGAGCTTGGCCATCCAGATGTTGCCCGTGTATTCCGGCATGCTGAACACGAGTCGGTCACGCGTCACCGACACCCCGATGTCGCCGACCTCCTGAAACCACCCGAGCGATCGACTGGCCTGATGGAAATGCTGGACCGCGAACGGCGGGCCGGACGGCCGTTTCGTCAGGGGATCCAGCGGCTGCGCCCAGATGCAGCGGAACTCGTCCCGCTCGGACAGGAAGTACAACAGATTGCCGTCGCGCGACCACACGGCATTGCGGTCCAGGCCCGATCCATCTGTGATGGGGATCCACTGCGCCGGCGGCGCCGCGATCCAGTTCTGCATCGGCGCGATGAAGATCTGCCGCTGGTGCGGGCTGACGATGGTCTGAAAGGAGATCCAGCGCTCGTCCGGCGACACGCCCGCGGCCGTCACGCTGTACTTCGGGTGCTCGATCAGGGTCCGCTCTTTGCCCGCCGCCCGATCCCAGATCAGGAGGCGCGTCCGATCGGTCGACAGCGGCTTGTACAGGAACTGGGTTCGATCGCGCGACCAGAAATAAAAAGCCCCCGGGCAATCGCAGATCCGCTCAGCGACGCCTCCCGCCGCCGGCGTGGCGTAGATGCGTCTCTGATCTGTTTCGAACGCCGAATACGCGACCCTGGAGCCATCCGGGCTGATGTGCGGTGTCGCCTCCTCGAATGTCGTATTGGTGAGCGCGACCTCGCCGCCGGTCGCGACGTCTTTCAGCCAGGCTTCGACGTTGCCCGATCGGTCGGAAAGAAACGCAATCCTCTTTCCATCCTCGGAGACCGAAGGCGCAACGTCGGTGGCAGCGCTCGACGTCAACCGCTGAATGTCGCCGACCACTTTCCGCCCATCCGCGCTGAGCGGATAGCTCCAGAGATCCGGGTTTCCGCTCAGACTCGAGAAGACCAGCACGCCGCTGGAGGCCACAGACGGCTGCACGTACAAGCCGGTACCGGACGTGAGACGCCGCGGCTGACCGCTGACCTGCCATGTGCTGGCCGAGATGGGCACCTGCCACAGTCCCGCAAGATCCCCCACGCCTGCTGAAAAGATGATGTTGCCGCCGACCCACTCCGCCGGGTCCTGCGCCCTGGGGAAGACCTGCCGCTGCTGGAACAGCGCGAACGCGCCGGTTCGGACCGCCTCGCCCCCCTCGAGCGGCGTCACCCACCAGTCGAACGGAGCCCGGCCGGAGATCCCGGCGAGGGGCGTGCCCAGGAACAGGAGATGCGTGCCGTCCGGCGACCAGGCGGGCAGGCCGGCCGAATGGAACTGCGATTGGAGGGCGCGCGGTTGCCCGCCGGCCGCCGGCGTCACATACATCGAGCGGCGGCCGAGGAGGCTGCGGTCACCGACCCAGTAGGCGAGCCACTTGCCGTCCGGCGAGAATCGCGGGGTGCGGCCCCGATCGGCGATGCGCACCGGCTCGCCGCCAAGCGTGGAGACCACGTCGATGCCCCCGCCGGCGCGCTCGGACCGAAACGCGATCCTGGTGCCGTCAGGCGCGAACGCCGGCTCGCTTTCGTCCGCCTGGCCGCGCGTCAGGCGGATCGCTCCGCCACCGCCGATCTGTTGCACCCAGATGTCCAGATTGCCTTCGCCGCTTCGGTCTGACGCGAAGGCCAGAAGCTTCCCGTCCTCCGACAGCGCCGCGTGCTCGGTCAGGCC
>JBKJXJ010000252.1:0-4896 GCA_046716125.1 Candidatus Eiseniibacteriota bacterium | reverse complement strand
TCGGACGGGATGACCGGCTCGATCCCGCGCTCGGCGAGCGCGCCGTGGCCGATCTCGCGCCGGCCCGGGCCGCGGATGGGACGGACCTCGCCGACGCTGAAGGGCGGGAAGTTGTAATGCAGCATGTACGACTTCCACGACTGACCTTCCAGCTCCTCGACCCGCTGCTCGTCGCTCTTGGTGCCGAGCGTCGCCACCGCCAGCGCCTGGGTCTCGCCGCGGGTGAACAGGCACGACCCGTGCGTGCGGGGCAGCACCCCGACCTCGACCGTGACCTTGCGGATGTCGTCCGGACCGCGTCCGTCGGCCCGCACCTTCTCGCGCAGGACCATGTGGCGCAGCTCGTCACGCTCGATGTCGTGCACGATCTTCGGGATGAAGACCTCGAGCGTCGTGAAGCGCTCCTTGTGCGTGGTGACGGCCTCGGCGGAGATCCGATCGACCTCCTCCTGGCGCGCCTCCTTGCCGGGGATGCGCAGCGCCTGCCGCAGGCGCTCGCGGTAGCCCTGGTCGAGGACGCCCTTGAGCTCGCTCGTGTCCACCGGGGGAACCAGCGGACGCTTGGTCTTGCTGGCCAGCGCCAGCAGCTGGCGCTGCAGGGCGACGACCTCGCGGATGTTCGCCATCGCGAACTCGAGGGCGGCGATCAGGTCGTCCTCGGAGATCTCGCGCGTGCCGCCTTCCACCATGATGATGTTGTCGGCGGTGCCGGCGACCACCATGTCGATGTCACTCGAGTCGAGCTGCTCGAATGTCGGATTCGCGGTGAACTGCCCCTCGACGCGCGCCACGCGCACGGCGCCGATCGGCTCCGGGAACGGGATGTCGGAGAGGTTCATCGCCATCGAGGCGCCGATCAGCGCCAGGATGTCGGCGTCGTTCTCCTGGTCCGAGGAGACGACGGTGGCCATGATCTGGGTCTCGTAGGGGAACTGCTTGCTGAACAGCGGTCGGATCGGCCGATCGATCAGGCGCGAGCTGAGCACTTCCTTCTCGGTGGGGCGTCCTTCGCGCTTGAAGAACCCGCCCGGGATCTTGCCGGCGGCGTACGTCCGCTCGCGGTAGTCCACGGTGAGCGGCACGAAATCACGGTTCGGGCTGGCCATCTTGGCGGCGCTGGCGGCCACCAGAACCACGGTCCCGCCGAGTTGCACGACGGCGGAGCCTCCCGCGAGCTTCGCCATCTTCCCGGTGCTGATGCTGAGCGTCCTGCCCCCAAGCTCCAACGTGACGATCTGTTCCATGCGGTCTTATCCTGTCCTCTCGCCTGCAGATCCGGCCCTCGCCGGACCCTTTGTGGCGCATGCCCGGGTTGCGAAACGCGGGGCATGCGTGTGCGGGATCGTCCCGTCCCGCGCGGTCGGGCGCGACGCCTCTAAGAGAGACGTCCCAACGCCCCTGCGGACCCGCCTAGCGGCGGAGGCCGAGGTCCTTGACCACCTTGCGATAACGGTCCACTTTGGTGGCCTTCAGATAATCCAGAAGCCGGCGGCGCTGCCCCACCATCCGGAGCAGTCCCCGGCGCGAGGCATGGTCGCGCTTGTGCACCTTGAAGTGCTCGGTGAGGTACCCGATCTTCTCGGTGAGGAGGGCGATCTGAACCTCGGGAGAACCCGAGTCCGCCTCGTGGATCTTGAACTTGCCGATGATCCCCTGCTTCTGCTCCTTGGAGAGCGTCACAGCGGGCACCTCCTGCGATGAGATAGAGGGGGAGACATGGGCCCGGGCCACCGGGTGCAAGGCCCCGAGTGGTCGAGCGTTAGGAAGCACGACAGTCCCTGACGGAAGGGACGCGGGAATCTATCACCTGCGGCCCCTGAGCGCCAGGCGGGATCGCCTCCGCCCGCGCCGATCACGCCCGCGGAGCACCCCGTTTTCCCTGCCACACGGTCGGCGAACGCCATGGAATCACACGGTCTATGGTAGTCTTGCCTGGACTCTGAACGTCCTGCCGGGGCGACGCGACGCGGTCCGAACCGCCCGCCGCGGGGTCCCGGCCATCCCGACCCAAGTCCGCCCCCCACGCCCCCGACCGCCGATGCCGTGGATCAAGCAGGGCCTGGGCCGCTTCACGCCCAGCCCGACCTGGCAGCCCTTCCCGCCCCTTGCCGAGACGGTCCGGATGCTCCCGCCCGGCGCCCGGATCGTGGACGTGGGCGCGGGGGGACGCAGCATCACGCCCGGGACGATGACGGTGGATCGCTCGCCTTTCGCGGGGACCCGGCTGTGCTCGGACGCCCATCATCTCGCCCTGCGGGATGCCAGCGCCGACTGCATCGTCTCGACCGGCACCTTCGAGCACATCGCCGAGCCGGCGCGGGCGCTGAGCGAGTTCCGGCGGGTGCTCAAGCCGGGGGGGCTGATCCACATCGAGACCCCGTTCATCTTCCCCTACCATCCGGACCCCGAGGACCACACGCGCTGGACCCTCGATGGTCTGCGCGCGCTGTGCCTGCGGGGAGGGTTCGAGGAGGTTCGCGCCGGCGTCCACCTCGGCCCGGCCTCGGCCGTCAACGTGGTGCTCGTCAGCTACGTGCGCTCCTGGTTCTCCGGGCGGCGCTCGCGGCGACTCGCCGAGATGGCGGCCTCCTGGCTGCTCCTGCCTCACCGCTATCTCGACCGATTCCTGATCCGGCGGCGCTCGGCGGGAGATCTCGCGGCCGGCGTCTACTTCGTGGGCCGGAAGCCACTTGCCTGATCATCCGCTCGCGCCCGGCCAGCAGGCGCCAGCGACCGCCAATGCCGGCGGGCTGCGCTGGCTCTGGCCCGGGCTCGCGCTCGGCGCAGCACTCCGTCTGCTCTCGGCCCTGGTTTCGGCCCCGACCCCCGGAGACGACGTCAGCCGGCTGGTCCACGCCTGCCGCTGGAGCGGGCATCCCGAGTGGCTCGGCCTCTTCGGTGTCTGGCCGCCGCTTCACACCTACCTGCTTGGCACGCTGATCCGGCTGGGGGGCGACGCGCACACCTGGGCCCGCGTGATGGGCTGGGTCACCACGACCGCCGCTCTGCCGTTGTTCTTCCTCGCGATCCGCGATCTCTACGGCGACGCCAGGCGCGCGGGGATCGCGACACTTCTCCTCTCGCTCTACTACGTCCACATCTGGATGGCGGGTACCGCCTACACCGAGGCGCCCTACACCTGCGCCCTGTTCGCGAGCCTGCTGTGCGTCATCCGGGCGCCACGTCGGACAGGAGGTGCGCGGTCGGGGCTCCTCTTCGCCGGCGGCCTCGCCCTCGCCCTCGCCATGATGTTCCGTCACGAAGCCAGGCTGGTCGGGCTCGTCATCCTGGTGTGGCTGTTCCGTGAGGTGGGCCGGGGCGCGGCGCTGCGCTACGCCATCCCCTCCCTGATTCTGTTGTCGTGGGACTTCATAGATCCCTTCCGGGCCGGCGCCGGGTTCGCCGACGACGCCAGCGTGGTGGCCGGGATGAAGCTGGCCGAGGTGACGCTCCACGGCTCCCGACTCGAGTCGCTGCGTCGCTGGGTGATCATGCCCGCCGGCTCGCCGTCCGCGGTCGTCATGGTGCTCGGGCTCGCGGGATTGTGGATGTCGCGGCGGACGTGGCGGCGCGATCTGTGGGCATGGCTGTTCGCCGTCCAGACCGCGGTATTCCTGGGCCTCACGATCTATCCGGGCTGGCAGCCCTATCTGAGATACCTGTTCCTCTACATCGTCTGCCTCCTCCCGCACGCCGCCGTGGCGCTGGCCGCCGTCGCGCGCCGGAGCCGATGGGCCGCCATCGCCCTGGTCATCGTCTCCATTGGGTTCCAGGGCATGGCGTGGTCGCGAGGCCGGAACGAGGGCCGTCCGCTGGGCTGGCTGCCGGTCTACCGCGCCGCGCCGCAGCAGGCGGTCCTCGACGCATGGGTGAGAGGGCACGCCGCCGCCGACCGCGTGCTCGCGCTCGAGGGCTACCCGCTGGCATGGGATGTCTACGACAGCGTCGTCCGGATGGGCCGCTGCGACCTGATCGGGAACTTCCGATCGGTGTCCTACGACGATCGGCTCAAGCTCGCGCGCGGCGAACGCCTGGATACGGGGGAGTTCGACGTCGTGCTGCTCAATCCATCCTCGGCCGAATCCCGATCGGCGCTGGAGGGACTCGCACCGGGATACCGGGTCGAGTATCGGGACGAGCGGCTCGCGATCGTCCGCCTGAATCGCTGACGGCGGCTAGCAGGCTGCTAGAGTGCCCCGGCGAGCACGCGCCGCGTCTCGACCACGTCGCGATCCATCGCCGCGATCAGGGCCTCGGCGCTCTCGAAGCGCAGCTCCGGCCTGAGCCAGGCGACGAATTCCACCTCGAGCGAGCGGCCCACCAGATCGCCGCTCCAGTCGAGCAGGTGGACCTCGAGCGTCCGCAGCTGGCCGTCGAATGTCGGGCGCAGGCCGATGCTCATCGCCGCCGGGATCCGCGCATCCCCGCCGGCCAGACGCGCGAGCACGGCGTAGATCCCGTCCGCCGGCACCACGCGGTCCTCGTGCAGCCTCAGGTTGGCGGTCGGATACCCCAGCTCCCGGCCGCGACGGTCACCGGTCACCACCGTGCCGGCGATCGCGTATCGGCGCCCGAGCAGGCGCGCCGCGTCGGCGACACGCCCGGCGGCAAGGTCGGCGCGGATGCGGGTGCTGCTCACCGGGGCGCCGTCCAGCATCACGAGCGGCACCGCCTCGACCTCGAATCCCCGCGTGCCGCCGATCGCCCGCAGGCGCTCGACTGTGCCGGCACGGCCCCGGCCGAGCGCGAAGTCCTCGCCGGTCACGAGGTGGACCATGCCGAGCGCCTCGATCAGGTGGCGCTGGACGAAGGTTTCGGGCTCGAGCGCCGCCATCGTGCGGTCGAACGGCAGCACCACGACCTGGGCGACGCCCCACGCGGTCAGCAGTTCCTCTT
>JBKJXJ010000251.1:0-5980 GCA_046716125.1 Candidatus Eiseniibacteriota bacterium | reverse complement strand
ATCGCCCGCGACATCACCGCGCGCAAGCAGGCTGAGGAAGGGCTGGTAGAAGCCGACCGACGCAAGAGCGAATTCCTGGCGGTGTTGGCCCACGAACTACGTGGCCCGCTGGCGCCGGTTCGCAACGGCTTGCAGATCGTGCAGATGCACAGCGGCAATGCCGACGCTGTCGCCGCGGCGGCCGGAATGATGGAGCGTCAGATCGGCCAGATGGCTCGCCTCATTGACGACCTGATCGACGTGAGTCGCATCAGCCTGGGCAAGCTCGAACTCAGGCAGGAGCCGATCGAGCTGACATCAGTGGTGCGGAGCGTCGCCGAAGCAACGCTTTCGGTCTACGAGGACATGCACCATGAACTGACTTTCGCGCTTTCACCACAGCCGATCTACGTCAACGCCGACCCCATCCGGCTGGCCCAGGTCGTTAGCAACCTGCTCACCAACGCCTGCAAGTTCACGGACAATGGGGGTCGCATTCGGTTGACGGTGGAGCGCGAGGGTGATCAGGCTGTCATCAAAGTAGTCGACACCGGAATCGGGATCGCCGCCGACAACCAGGCTCGCATCTTTGAAACGTTTTCGCAGGTTGACAGTTCTCTGGAGCGTTCCAGAGGTGGCCTGGGCATCGGTCTGTCGCTCGTCAAGAGGGTCATCGAGATGCACAGCGGCACAGTGACCGTCGTCAGTCCCGGTCTTGGTCAAGGAAGCGAATTCGTGGTGCGCATGCCGATGTTGGCCGAGCTGACTGAGCTCCCGGTGAGGACGCCGGTTGGAGTAACGAAGGCCACCATCAAGCGTCGTGTCCTGGTCGTCGATGACAATCGAGACTCGGCGAACAGCCTTGCATTGCTGTTGACACTGAGCGGCCACGAGGTCCGTACGGCTCATGACGGGCTCGAAGCCGTCGAAGCGGCGGCAACCTCTCTGCCCGAAGTGATCCTGCTCGACATCGGCTTGCCGAAACTCAACGGCTACGGAGCCGCCCTCCGGATTCGAAAGCTACCGGGCGGGAAGAGCGTGAAGCTGGTGGCCCTGAGCGGATGGGGACAGGAAACAGACCGTCGCGCTTCCGAGCAGGCCGGATTCGATATGCATCTCGTCAAACCGGTCGATCCCGCGGTACTCGATCACCTTTTCGCGACGCTGGGTGCCTGACGCTCACGCGCCTGCGCGAGA
Source organism: Candidatus Eiseniibacteriota bacterium (assembly GCA_046716125.1). GTDB lineage: Bacteria > Eisenbacteria > RBG-16-71-46 > RBG-16-71-46 > RBG-16-71-46 > WS-11. The sequence goes on along the minus strand of JBKJXJ010000251.1, from coordinate 4,804 downwards.
CCGGCATCATGGAGCGCGGGATAGCACTTGCCGTGGTCGCGGTCGCGGTGCTCGTGACGTGGCTCACGTTCCGTCTCGTGAGACAGTCCCCCTCGGGCGATACCGCCGACACTTTAGCGGTGGCGACGTCGATGACCGATCGGCATGCCGAGCAACCCGACACCGCCCTCGAGGCGCGGTTGGAAGCCATCGTGAGGGACGCCCCCGGGCGCTGTGCCATCGCGGCGAAGCACCTGGGCAACGGCGCCATCGCGCGCATGAACGCGAACACCCCTATCCCTCTGTTGAGCGTGGTCAAGCTGCCCGTCGCCGTGGTCGTGCTCGACGGCGTGGACCACGGGCGATGGTCGTTGAGCACACCGATCACACTGCTCGCTCAGGACATGCATCCCAGGGGCGCGCTCGGCGACCGCTTCCCGCGAGGGGGAGGCCCGGTCAGCCTTCACGCGCTCCTCGATATCATGATCACGCGAAGCGACAACACCGCGGCAGATGCCCTGATGCGTCTGGTAGGCGGTCCGCTCGCCGTCACCGAATGGCTGGAGCGACACGGGATTCGCGACCTGCGCGTCGATCGCACCGAGCGCAGTCTCGGCAACGACTGGCATGGATTGGCTCCCGGCGCCGACACGATGGCATCCGCGGAGGATATCCGCGAGCTGCGCGCCCGGGTCCCGGACGCCGTTCACGACAGCGCCGCGCGAGCGATGCTGCTCGATCCGCGTGATACGGGCACAGCCGAGGCCTGCGTCCACCTGCTCGAACGTCTGTGGCGAGGGCATCTCCTGTCCGCGGCGATGACCGACACGCTGAAGGCGATCCTCGCGCGTTGTGTAACGGCACCCAATCGATTGCCGGCACTCCTGCCCGAGGGCACGGGCGTGGCGCGCAAGACCGGCACGGGCGGCACATCGAACGGAGTGACCGTGGCGATCAACGACGTCGGCGTCATACGCCTTCCGAACGGTGATGACGTGGCGATCGCCGTCCTCGTCGGAGAGCCCCGCGGATCGGTACGCCGAGCCGAAAGGCTGATCGCGCGGGTCGCGCGCAGCGTGTTCGATGCCTGGAGTGCTGGGGATTCCACGGTGCGCCCCTGATCAGGTCGCTGCGAGTGGATAAACTTTGACACGTTTCTCGTAGTCAAAGTCGTAGCCGATCCGAGCGCACTCTCGCATGGGGCCACATGAGGTAGATTCGTCCGATGCCGCTGCCTGCCGCCACCCGCCTCGGCCCCTACGAGATCGTCGCGCCGCTCGGCGCGGGGGGGATGGGTGAGGTCTACCGTGCCCGCGACCCGCGCCTCAAGCGCGACATCGCGATCAAGGTTCTGCCCGCCGACGTGACGTCGTCGCCAGACAGCCTCGCTCGCTTCGAGCGCGAAGCGACGACCGTGGCCGGGCTCAACCACCCGAACATCGTCGTGCTTTACTCGGTCGAGGAAGACGGCGGGATCCGATTCCTCACCATGGAGCTGGTGGAAGGGCGGAGCCTCGCCAAGCTCATCATCCCGGGCGGATTGCCGCTCGCCCAGCTGCTCGAGCTGGGGATCCCGCTCGCCGACGCACTGGTGGCGGCGCACGAGAAGGGGGTCGTGCACCGCGATTTGAAGCCGGCGAACGTGATGGTGACGCGCGAGGGGCGCGTCAAGGTGCTCGACTTCGGGCTGGCCAAGCTTGCCGAGGCGCAGCCGAATCTCGACGCCACTCAGGCGGCGACGATCGCATCGCCGATCTCCGACGTCGGCCAGATCGTGGGCACGGCGCCCTACATGGCGCCGGAGCAGGTCCGCGGCGAGCTGGTGGACGCGCGCAGCGACATCTTCTCGTTCGGCATTCTGCTGTACGAGCTCGCGACCGGAGTGCGTCCATTCGCGGGGCAGACGTTCGCGGACATATGCTCGGCGATCCTGCGCGACGCCCCTGCACCGCTCGCAGGCACTCGTTCCGACTTGGCGGGCGACCTCGAACGCATCATCGGTCGCTGTCTCGAAAAGAACCCGCGCGAGCGGTTTCAGACGGCGCTCGACGTGGCCAACGAGTTGCGCTCGATCCGACGCAACCTCGAGCGCGACGCATCGCCTGCTCCTCGCCCGAGCGGTCCCCGCCGATCTCGGCTCCTGCTCCCGACCGCCGCGGTCGCGATCCTGATCGTCGTCGTGGTCGCCATCGGCATGGCGCTGCGCGGCCAGCGCGCGCCGGTCCCCGGAACCATCCGGTCGCTGGCCGTTCTGCCGCTCGAGAACCTCTCGCGCGATCCGGAGCAGGAGTTCTTCGCGGACGGCATGACCGAGGAGCTGATCACGAGCCTCGCGAACATCGAGGGCGTCAGTGTCATCTCCCGCACCTCCTCGATGCAATACAAAGGAACGAAGAAGACCATCCCGCAGATTGCGCGTGAGCTGAAGGTGGACGCGGTGGTCGAAGGCTCGGCGATGCGGGCGGGTGACGACGTGCGCATCACCGCCCAGCTCATCGAGGCGGCGACGGACCGACACCTGTGGGCAAGGAGCTACCAGCGAAGCCTGGCGAACGTGCTCGTCCTGCAAGGCGAGGTCGCGCAGGCGATCGCGGCGGAGATCCGGTCGACGCTGACGCCGCGGGGGAAGGCGCGCGCAGCCGGCGCGCCCTCGGTGAACCCCGCAGCCTACGAGGAATACCTCAAGGGCCGACACGCTTGGGCCCAACGAACGTCGGCGGAGCTTCAGCTCGCGCTCACGCACTTCGAACGCGCGATCGCGGCCGACTCGAGCTACGCAGCGGCCTGGGCCGGTGTGGGGGATGTCTACACGGTGATGCCGAACTCGTTCCCGAACCAGCGGCCGCGCGAGTTGTACGCGAAGGCGCTCGAGGCAGTGCGCAATGCCCTCCGGCTCGATCCCAATCTCGTCGAAGCCCACGCCACGCTCGGGGTGTTGAAACAGAACTACGAACACGACTGGGCAGGGGCCGACCTGGAGTTTCGTACCGGGCTCGCACTGAACCCCAACTATGCGACTGGGCACCACTGGTACGGCCTGTTGCTCGCCGCTGTGGGCAGGCTGGACGAGGCTTCTGCGGAACTGGCGCGCGCCCGCGAGCTCGATCCCCTCTCCACCGTTGTGATGTTCAACCAGGGGCAGCTTCTGCATGTGCAACGGCGGCACGAAGAGGCCGCCACCGTGCTCCGGCACGTCGTCAGCGTCAGCCCCGCCTTCAACGGTGGCCACGAGTTTCTCGGCCGCGCTTACTACGCGCAACGAATGTACCCGGCGGCCCTGTCGGAGTTCGTGATCGCGGATTCGTTGCGTGGGGGAGGCCTATGCCGCGACGAGCGGGTCCGGGCGGCCGTGCGGGCGGGGGACACGAGGCGATTCTGGAGTCTAGTGGTTGCCGACGCTGAGCGGCGGGCCAGGGAGGGGTATTACAGCCCCAATGTCATGGTCGTGGGATATGCGCAGCTTGGCGATCTTGACCGCGCGTTCCGTTGGTTGGAGAAGGGCTTCGAGGAGCGTGACCCCAGACTGGTGGCCAGCCTGCGAGACGCGGTGCTGGACCCCTTGCGATCCGACCCGCGCTTCGCTGCGATCCTCCGGAAGGACGGGCTCGAGCCGTGAGCCCCCTTGCCGCAGTCGCAGCCAGGCTGGGCCATTGAAGGGGTGGCCAGAGGGTAGCCAGTCTCGGGGCCGGTCGATCCGCGCTCTCTGAGGTACATTCCCGCGATGCCACTGACGCTCGGGTCACGGCTCGGACCGTACGAGATCATCGCGCCGCTCGGCGCGGGGGGGATGGGGGAGGTCTACCGTGCCCGCGACCCTCTGCTCAAGCGCGACATCGCGATTAAGGTCCTGCCCGCCGACGTGACGTCGTCGCCCGAGCGCCTCGCCCGCTTCGAGCGCGAGGCGACGACCGTGGCCGGGCTCAACCACCCGAACATCGTGGTGCTCCACTCCATCGAGGAGGATGGCGGGATTCGATTCCTCACCATGGAGCTGGTGGAAGGGCGGAGCCTCGCCGAGCTCGTCACTCCCGGTGGATTGCCGCTCGCCCAGATGCTCGAGCTCGCGATCCCGCTCGCCGATGCATTGGTGGCGGCGCACGCAAAGGGGGTCGTGCACCGCGACCTCAAGCCCGCGAACGTGATGGTCACGGCGGACGGGCGTGTGAAGGTCCTCGACTTCGGAATTGCCAAGCGGGTGTTGCCGGTGGCGGGCGACGGGTCTGGAGTGATGACCGTGACGGCCCCGATGACGGCGACCGGAGAGGTCGTCGGAACCACAGCCTACATGGCTCCTGAGCAGCTGTGTGGACAGAACGTGGACGTGCGCACCGACCTCTTCGCACTCGGCATCCTGCTCTTCGAACTGCTCACCGGCCGCCGACCGTTCCTCGGCGCCACCGCGGCGGAGCTGATCGGCTCGATCCTTCACGAAGCGCCACCGACCGCGGATCGGATTCGCGCCGATGTGCCCCGCACCCTGGCGGGCATCGTCGAACGATGCATGGAGAAGGATCCCGAACGACGGATCCAGACGGCGAAGGACGTCCGGAACGAGCTCGAGCGGGTCCGTCGCGAGGAGCTCGAAGCGAGCCGCGGGAGGGATGATGGCGAGGCCGAATCACCCGCCGCGGCGCGCAAGACGCCCTCGATCGCGGTGCTGCCGTTCCAGAACCAGAGCCACGCGGAGGAGGACGAGTACTTCGCGGACGGCATCACCGAGGACGTGATCGCTCAGCTCTGCAAGGTGCGCGCCCTCAAGGTGATTTCCCGCGGATCGGTCATGCCGTTCAAGCACCAACAAGTCGGGCTCCAGGAGATCGCTGCG
>JBKJXJ010000250.1:0-3232 GCA_046716125.1 Candidatus Eiseniibacteriota bacterium | reverse complement strand
AGCTTCCGGCTCTGGTTCCGGAATAAGGCCCGCTTCCGGGTCGTCACCCTGAAAGCCCAGGATGATCTGCCATTCCGGCTCGTGGTGGACGTGATCCGGCCCGGCGGCGAGCACGCGGTGGCGCGGCGTCTCGAGGGGATCGCCCTGGGCAAGCGCCGCGACCGGGTGCGGGTGGTGGCCGTGGATGCCGGACACGGCGGCATCGACACCGGAGCGAAGGGACCGAGGAAGCTGCGGGTGGTCGAGAAGACCGTCCCCCTCGCGATCGCGCGCGCGCTGGTCGAGGAGCTCAACCGGATCCCCGGGGTGCGGGGCGAGCTGATCCGCGACGGCGACTATTTCATCCCGCATCGCGAGCGCTATCACATGGCGGAGAAGATGAAGGCCGATCTCTTCATCAGCATCCACGCCAACTCGAGCCGGCGGCGCGGCGCGGGGCGCGGCACCGAGGTGTTCTTCCTCTCGCTGCGCGGGGCGGGTGACCAGGCTGATGCCGACCTCGCCGACCTCGAGAACGCCGCCGACCTCGTGGGCGGGGTCCCCCCGCAGGCGGAGGACGATGTGGTCAACATCCTCTACGACGTGAAGCGCGCGTCCGCGCTCGAGCAGAGCCAGCTCCTCGCCGAGAATCTGCTCGACCACGTCGCCGCGGACCGGCGGCTCGAGTCGCGCGGCGTCAAGCAGGCCGGGTTCCTGGTGCTCAAGTCGGTGGAGTTCCCGTCGGTGCTGGTCGAGACCGCGTTCATCAACAACCCCGCCGAGGCGCGGCTGCTGGCGAGCAGGGATTTTCAGCAGAAGATGGCGCGTCAGCTGGCGGCGGGCGTGAGGCGCTACTTCGAGCTCACCCGCACCGAACTGCCAGGATCGAACGGCCCCGGCTCGCACTGATCGCCCCGATCCCACCCACCGCGCGTCCCCTCGCCGCGATGGTCGATCGAGGTCAGTCCCCGCCGCCGCTACGGGTGATCCGGCCTTCGGTCCGGTAGTCCAGCGCGCCGCCCCCAGCGCACCGCTCGCGCACGAACTGCTCGAGGGCGTCGCGTACCAGCACCTGGGTGTCCTGCTTGTTCCGCCCGCGCGCCAGCGTGGAGCCTTCGTCGCCTCCGTCGGCCATGAAGTTGTTGACCGCCACCTTCCACGTGCGCGTGGTGTCGAACGGCGCGCCGTCCGCGCCCTGCACTGACATCACGCGATCCATCGCGGGCCGGCGCGGGTCGAATGTGTAGCGCAGGCCGCTCACCTGGAGCACACGTCCGGTGCGCAGCGCGTCCTCGATCGCCCGTCTCACCTCTGCGCCGGTCAGCTCCAGGATCACGATGGTGTTGTCGAACGGCATGACCTCGTAGATGCTGCCGCGCGTCACGAGGCCCTCCGCGAGGTCGGCGCGCACCCCGCCGCTGTTCTGGAAGGCGACGTCCACGGTGACGGCCGCGCGCATGGCGTCGCTCACCAGGTTGCCGACCGTGCTCTCGGCGTCGCGCGCGCGGGTGAGCCGGCGGGCGTTGCGCCCGACCGGCTCGGCGCCCATCGCCGCCACGCCCTTGTTCCAGCGCTCGACCCGCGCCTGCATCGCCGAGTCCGGGGTCACGCGATCGCCGTAGGTGGTGACCTGCCTCTGCCGCCGGTCCACCACGCGGTGGGCGATCGGATCCACCCGCAGGTCGCACACGCTGATGACCTCGCCGTGCGAGCCGGCGATCATGGCGGGGATGCGCTCCACCTGGGCGCCGTCGCCCTCCCGCTGGATCCCGCCGCGTCCCTTCTGGACAGGAGTCTGGCGATCGCCACGGCTGTTCACGCGGTTGTGGCTGTGGCCGCCGAACCAGGCATCCACGCCCGGTACGCCGCGCGCGAGTCGGCCGAGGTCGCCGCCCGCCCGCCCGGTGGCGTCGGCGCTCCCCGGAATATGACCCACGCCGATGACGACGTCCGCCTTGCCCCGACCCCTCAGGCGGGGAACGACCGAGGCCGCGGTCGCCGAGTCGTCGGCGAAGCGCAGGTGCGCGACGTGCCTCGCCAGGGTGACGCTCGGCGTTCCCGGGAAGCAGAGCCCGAGGATCCCGATGCGCACGCCTTTGCGGCTCACGAGCGTGTCGGAGCGCACCCAGCGTGGTCGCTTGCCGTCGCGCACCTGGAACATGTTCGCGCCCAGCGCGGCGAATCGCATCTCGCTCACGCGCCGTTCGAGCGTGTCCGCGGACCAGTCGAACTCGTGGTTCCCGATGGCGGCCGCGGTGTAACCGACCGCGTTCATGTGCTCGACCACCGGCCGTCCGAAGGCGAGGTTGGAGATCATCGTGCCCTGGAACATGTCGCCGCCGTCGACCAGGATCGTGCCCTCGGGATCCTCCGCGCGCAGCATGGCGATCCACGCCGCCAGCACGGCGGAGCCGCCGACCGGGCGGTCGTTGCGCCGGTCGCGTCCCGGCAGGATCGCACCGTGGAAATCGGTGGTCGCGAGCACGCGCACGCTCGGGTATCGCAGGTTGGCCACCAGCGCGATGGCCTGACCGCGCGTGAGGGAATCACGGAAGATGAACGGTCCGGTTTGGCCGGGCCCGCGACCAAAATCGATACCGGTGAGGAGCCCGCGCCGGAACGCCGGGTCGCCACGGCCGGGGACGAGCGCGTACCGGGCGGCGCGCGCCGAGCCTTCGCACCAGTCGAGCGCCATCGAGAGCGAGACCACGTCGAACGGCCGGAACCACTCCTCCTTGCCCCACACGCCGAGGGCGCCGCGCCGCACCAATCCATCGAGCCACGGCTCCAGCGAGTCGGGCACGTCGCCGTAGGCGCCCGAGAGCCGCCGCTCGCGCCAACCGAATGCGCGCGAGATCCAGTACGCGAGATCGCCCCGGCGAGCCGGCTCGGACGGATACAGCCGCATCGCCTCCGCGCGCGGCAGGACGCTCTGGCGCACCAGCAGGTCGATGGACGCACGTACGGGGGTGGCGAGGTAGTCGGGCAGCAGCGTCCAGTTGCGCGTGAACGATCCATCCAGCGCGCGGAGCTTCCGGATGTAGCTCACGAGGAGATCGCGCACCGGCCTGGGCTCGAACGCGAGCCGCGGGGCGCGCCTCAACGTCTCGAACCCGCCGCCGCCGTTCATCCGATAGCTGTTGATCGCCACGCGCAGGCGCTGCTCGGGGCCGAGCGGCTCGCCGCGCAGCGTCAAGTGCTGGATGCGGTCGCCCGGCGCACGGGTGAGGTCGATTTCGTAGCCCACGCCTTC
>JBKJXJ010000249.1:0-4996 GCA_046716125.1 Candidatus Eiseniibacteriota bacterium | reverse complement strand
CGGACCTGGTCGCGCGCCGCGGCGCCGCGCCACCAGAAGCGCGCCATGGTCGAATCGAAGAAGGCGAGGTAGTCCTCAGGCCAGCGCACCGGGAGTGCCGCCAGCCGGCCCATCACGTCCACGGTTCGATCCACGTCCACCATGCCGTGGTCCGAGAGCAGGTAGATCCAGGGCGTGGCACCGCGGCGCGCCCCGGCCGCCTCGATGCGGCCGAGGAGCATGGCGAGGCCGGCGAGCCAGGTCCGGACGCCGGCGCCGCCGGCGCCCTCGCGATGCAGCGTCGCGTCCAGTCCGGCGGTGTAGCAGAACAGGAACTCGCCCATGCCCTCTGCGACATGATGCTCGAGCGCCTCGAGGTTCGCGCGCTCGAGGGTGCGCCAGTCCCATGAGATGCGCGAGGTGCCGCGCCGCGCGAGCGCGTCCCAGAGCGAATCCACCGGGAGTCCGCGCGGGGCGAAGATGTCGTCGCGCTCGGCCAGGTCGAACTCGGCCAACAGGGGCCGTGGCACCTCGTAGAGATCGAAGTAGCCCCGCACGCCACGCCGACGCACCAGCCCGTGCAACGCGCGGCCGACCCGCCAGCTTCGCCGCGCCCGTCCCGGCGCCAGCTTCAGCCACTGGAAGCCCGAGAAAGGCGTGCGCCCCGCCGCCCGCCGGTACATGAGCCAGCGGCCGTGCTCGGCCGGGAGCCTGCCGGTGAAGAGCGTGGGCAGCGCCCCCGAGCTGAAGCCGAGGATGGTGTCGAGCCTTCGCCGCTGGGTGAGCCCCGGGGCGAGGTCGGCGGTGCGGCCGGCCAGCTCCCAGCCGAGCGCGTCCACCAGCAGCACGACCATCTGCGGCCTCACGCCCAGTCCTCTGTCCGCTGGCCATCGAGGAAGCCGCGATCCCACGCGCGCACGAGATGCGCGGAGTCGTCGGGGCCGGACGAGGAGACGCCGAGACGCCGCATCACCCGCCGCAGCTCCATCCCAAGTGACCTGCATCGGCTGTCGGTCCCGCCGCCGGACGCGGCGCAAGCCGCCTCGTGGATGAGCTGGGCGGCCGCGGCGGCGTTCAGGCGATGCCGCGGGGTGCCATCGAGGGCATGGCGGATCCGCCCGCCGGGCTCGCGCAGGCGAGTGGTCAGGGCGTCGGGCAGCAGGGCCTCACGGAGCCGACGCCGCAGGCGCGCCCGACGTGCGATGCGCGCGACCGACGCGAAGGGCCGGGCCGGGTCATGCGGATCGCCGGCCAGCCCGTGCCAGATGGCGACCCACGCCGACACCGTGAGCAAACGCTCGGCCGCCGCGGCGTCCGGGGCCAGCGCCACGACGTGCCCCCCCCGCCACGCGAGTGCGGCATCCCACGGCGGCTCGGGCGAGCCCGCCCGACCCCACGGTGGGGTGTCCCAGCGCGTGCGGGCAAGGGCCACGCGCGCAGCCGCGCTCCCGGGATACTCCCCCGCGGAGAGCGCCATCACGGACGCGAGATCGAGGGCGCACTTGAGCACGGCGTGGCGCCGTCTCAGCGCTTCCAGCTCCGCGCGCCGCGGGTCGCTGGACGCCACGCACGACGCCCACAGGAGTTCGAACGCCCGATTCTCGAGCAGCAGCCAGATCTCTTCGGCGGAGACGTCACCGGGGGTCCATGCGGGGATGGCATCACGCCACTTAGGATCCCCGTCCACGACCCGTCCCGAGCGGCGCAGCTCGAGCGTCCCGGGTCGCGCCGGCAGCGCAGCCAGATCGGCGGGCGTGTGGAATCCCACCTCGAGCGGTGCGGCGAGCCCCATTGCGAGAAGCCGGGCTGCGAGCCCGGGCTGCTCGATGGCGGCGCGAGCGAACGCGCCCCGTTTGGCCTTGGCGTCTCGGACCACGGCGTAGACATCGAGGTCCGAGAGGGAGACCGGCTTCCCCTGGTGCGGGACCCACACCGCCTCGCCGGCGGCGTGGCTCCCGCTCACGATCAGCGCGAGGCGATCCGTCCCGGCCCAGCGCCGCGCGACCTCCAGCGGTCCTTCAAGCCGGGGTTCGACCTCCGACACCGTTGAGCCCGTGCGGTCTCGATGGGACGGCACGGCCTCCGCGGGAGCGAGGGGATGGGATTTCACCGGGTGGCGGCCCCACCTACACGCGGCGGTAGATGAAGTCCGGAATCTCGAGACGCCGACGGTTGAGCACGGTCCCGAGGACGCGGGCTCCCGACTTGCGAAGCAGCTCCACCGCCCGGACGATCACCGGGCGCTTGGTATGCCCGGAGCGGATCACCAGCACGACGCCGTCCACGAGCGGCGCCAGGTCCACCGATTCCGGGGACTCGAGCACCGGAGCGCCGTCCACCACCACCCAGTCGAACTGGGTGGAGACCGTCGCGAAGAATGACCTTACCGCCGCCGGGGCTCGGCCGCCGGCGCGCCGGATCTCGTCGTTGAGGAGTGCGACGCTGAGCGGCAGCCCGCCCCGCGCCCCGGGCGTCCCACCGGGATCGGCTCCGTGGCCCGCCGGCTTAGCCTTGCCCTGCAAGGCTCGGGCGGGGACCTGGCGGTGCGCCCCGGCGGGGGCGGTCGCCTGGGCATCGAGCAGCAATACCCGGCCGCGGCCGTCGGCCGCGATCACCGAGGCGAACTGGGTCGCGACCGTCGTGACGCCCTCCCCGTTCGTCGAACCCATGAACATCACGACGCGGACCTTCCGGGATTCGAGCGCGGACTCGAGCCCGATGCGCAGGGCGGTCATCTCGCGGACGACGTCGTCCGGGAGCGGCACGGTCGGAACGATGTCGATGCGGGGCGCGATGCCGGGCTCGACCGGCGCGGCCGGCCGCGACACGGCGGCGGGCCGCGGGGGCGGCGGCTCAGAGGGCGGGAACGGGAGCGCACCGGCCCGACCCTGTGACTTCTTGAGCGCCTCGAAGATGCGCGTCATGGTCGGGAGCCCACGGTGGTCGCGGACACGCGCTAATCCTTACGCTCGGTCAGGGAGGCGAACACCGGCAACTCGATCGTGTCCTCGACATCGCGCGCCGTGCGCAAGCGGGTGTCGAGGCCGTCGATGAAGAACGCCAGGCCGATGCCCACGACCAGGCTGAAGGCAGGCGCGAGGGCGAGGCGGACATAATCATGCGAGTTCCGCGCCCGGCCGGCCGAGGCGGGCGAGAGGACGAGGATGCTCACCCGGCGCGAGGTCTGCTCGGTGACCCGCGCCCGGTCACTGTCATTCGTGAGGGCGAGGAACTGCGCCTTGAGCACGCTCAGCTTCTGGTCCAGGTCCTGAAGTCTCGCTTCCTGATTCGGCATCTCGGCGACGCTCGCCTGCAGGCCCGCGAGCTGCTGGTCGATGGTCCCCAATCGCGAACGCAGCCCCTGGACCTCCGCCTGGGCGAGCTTGAGGGCCTGAGCCACTTCACGCCTCAGGAGACCCCGCATGGACTCGAGCGATGCCCGGGCATCCACCAGCTCGGGGGCATCCTCGCGATATCGCTCCTGGAGCTGGGCGATTCGGGTCTCCTGCCGAAGCATGGAGAGCTTGAGGTCCGCCAGCGCGCCCTCGTTGAGGAAGCCGGTGCCGATCACCGGAACGTCCATGTCGGGACTGCTGTGCAGATCGTTCAGCGTCTTGAGCTTCGCGGTGGCTTCCGACAGATCGCCGCTCACCCGGGCACGTTCGTTGGTGCGGGCACTCACGGTCGCGATCAGGCTGCGGCCCTGTTCGTCGATGTCCACGAGATCCTGGCTCTCGGTGAACTGGCGACGCACGCGTGACAGGCTGTCGATCGCCCTTCCGACCCGCTGCAGCTCCCCTTCGAAGAACGTCTTGGGATAGGGCAGCGACTCGCTGGTGGACCGGTAATCGACGTAGGCGCTCATGATCGCGTCGCACGCCCGATGGGCGACCTCGGGATCGCGGGCGCCGTACGAGATCTCGATCACGTTGCTCTGTCCGATGACCTGCACGTTCACGCTGCCGGCATCGAGCCGGATCGCCGGCGACCCGCGCCCGGCCTCACCGTCGAGGCGCTCCTGGGCCTGCTTGCGCACGGACCAGCTCTTGATCACCTGCGCCTCGGTCGCCAGCTCTTCCTCCCAGCCGGTGACGCGGCGGCCCGGCGTCATGACGCTCTCCTGCTCCCCGCGTTTGACCAGGACGCTGCCGAATGAGGCGTACTCCACCGGACGGGCGAGCGTGAGGACTCCCACCGTCAAGGTGACGATCACGAACAGTCCGAGGATGATCCACTTGCGCCGGAAGACGATCGTGAGAAAGTCGCGGGCCCCGACTTGTCGGGAGACCGGCGTGGGGGCGAGCGGTTCGACGTCGCGGTTCATGACAGGTCCGTCCCGCTCATGGCGTTCTGACCACGAACACGCGGTCGAGATTGAACAGCTCCCAGCCCAGCAGCCCGAACTGGAGCATGGATAGGTTGTCCCCGAAGAACTGTTTGACGAACACGTTGATGTTCCCGATGCCCGAGCGCGGGACGTAGACGATGTCGAAGCGGCCGAGCGGCAGATCGGCTTCGAGCCGCCCGCGCTTCAACGCGTCCCCGAGCCGCAGGCGCATGACGCGCACCGTGCGAGCCCCGTCGCGGTGGAAGACCAGCACGCTGTTGCTCGCCGCGTCGTCCTTGAACCCGCCGGCGCCGGCGACCGCCTGGGATACCGTCATGTAGGGCGCCGCCTTGATCGAGCCCGGGCGCTCGACCCGGCCGAGGACATGAATCTCGTTGCCCGCGATCTCCGTGACCTCGATCGTGACCCGGGGGCGTTTGAGCTCGGCGCCGAGCAGCTTGACCAGCTCCGATTCGAGCTCGCCCACGGTGCGGCCCGCCGCGACCACGTCCCCGATCGGGAACACGGAGATGCGACCATCGGGACGAATGCGCTGGTGGCGGGGCGCGAGGTTCGAGACCGTGGGCTCGATCAGGGGCCCGAAGTTGAGCAGGAGCGCATCCCCGGGGACCAGCCGATACTCGGGGACCCGCGACCAGTCCATCGCGGTGCTATCGCCCATGGCATCGT
>JBKJXJ010000248.1:0-3594 GCA_046716125.1 Candidatus Eiseniibacteriota bacterium | reverse complement strand
CGCCCCTCGAGATGCGCGAGGATGCGCCTCACCACCCGAGGCTCGGTGACGAATTTGATGATGCGCGCCTCGCCCCCGCAGCGCGGGCCCACCTCGACGTCGACCCGGAACACCCGTCGCAGCAGCGCCGCCCACCGCCGCCGTCGCGCCTGGAGCGCCGGCCAGCTCGCCTCAGTCTCCACCCCCTCGTGCGGCGCGCCGCTCGCACCCGCCAGCACGATGCCGCGCCGCCGCCACCACACCCGCCGCCGCGTCGCGTACGCCCCCGCGTAGCGCACCCGCACCTCGTCGCGCTCCGGCACGTGATCCAGCCAGCGCGCCAGGAACTCCAGCGCCGTCATCCGGTGCACCCCGGCGTAGGGGCCGTCGCTGAGGTCCGCGACCAGTTCCACCTCCGCCCGCTCGGCGTCGTAGCGGAGCCGCGACTCGGCCACCGGGGCGCGGGCGCTGGAGCGCGCCACCCGCAGCAGCCCCAGCCGGCGTCGATCATGGAGAACGTAGGCGTGCAACCGTTTCGGCAGCGTCAGCACCACCTGGCGGTGAAGCACCGGGGCGAGCAGGTGCTCGTCCAGCCACAGGCTCCACTCGGCCAGTCGGCGCGCGTGACACGACGGACAGAAGTGACGCCCCTTGCAGCGGAACGCCACCAGGAACTCCGCCTGGCAGGCGCCGCAGCGCACGCGGGCGAAGCTGTGTTCGAGCAGACCACGCGTTCTGATCGCCACAAGGCGTTCATCGTGGCGCTCATGAATAGGTCGGGGCTAGTTCTCGGCGCTGGTGTCGCGTGCTTCGACCGTGCCATCGAGAGGCGTACGGTCATAGTCGTACAGCCGGCGGTAGACTTCGAACACCCCGTCGGCGACCGGCCGCTCCCGGGAGGAGTCGCGGAACGCGCCGAGGGCGGGATGACTCAGGGCGAACCGCGTCGTGTCCCCGGGTCGAAAGCTGGCCAGCCGTATGCCGTTGGCCGGCGCCCGGTCGAAAGGTGGCTGCGTGTAGGCGTCGTTGAATGCGTATCCCGGATCGTTCCACCCACCGCCCAGGACGTAGCGGGCGGTGCCGCGGTTTGTGTTCCGCCGGGGAATCTAGCGCGTGCGCAGCAGCACGACGGCGTTGAGGCGTCCGGCCGCGACCGGGCTCACGCGGCGCCAGCCGTGCGGGGAGGCACCGCCGGTGGCGATGGCGAGCCACTCCTCGAATCCGGGTTGATCGAGCAGCCACTCATCGGTGAGCACGAGGGCCTCGAGCGGCAGTCGGCTCGTGAGCGCCGCGAGATCCTCCGGCCGCTGCGGCAGCAGTACCGCGGGGCGGTCCGCGTACCAGGCGATGAACGCGCCTGCGTCGCTCGCGATCAGGGTGCGGGGCGGCACGCGCAGGGCGATCTGGGCGCCGGCCCGGCGCCATTCGGTTTCCGTCAATGCCACCCGGTCGCTCACCGAATGGGTGTATGACCAACGCCAGAGGTGCGCGGTGGGCCACACCGCGGTGACGGTGGCGAGCGCCAGGGCGAGCCCGGTCAGCAACGGCGGACCAATGCCGACGCGGCGCGCGATCCGTTCGAGCGTGGACAAGCCGAGTGCGATCTCGAGCGGCAGCAGTGGCACCAGGTAACGGCGGCTGGGCAACGACGCCGCGACCACCAGCGCGAGGAGCAGGATGCTGCCGGCGAGCGCGACCACGACGCCGCGGCGCTCGCGGCGGAACAGCCCGATCGCGATCCCCGCGAGCGCGAGCGGCGCCACCGCGCCGGCCTGCCCGAACGAGCGGGCCAGCAGTCCGGGCAACTCGCGCGCCAACTTGTCGACGAAAGCGGCGGGGTGGGCGCGCAGGTACTCGAGCGGCTGCGGCAGGGCGGCGGCGCACTGCACGGTGAGCGAGGTGAAGCGCGGCTCGAGACCGATCAGCAGGTTGTAGCGTGCGATGTCGACGAACGGGTCTCCGGCCGCCATGGCTTTGTAGAACGCGAGCGCGCCGGCGAACGGCGCGAATGCGAGCAGCGCCCATGCCGTGGTACGGACGCGCGCGCCGGCCGGGGCGACACACGCGAGCGCGGCGATCCACGCGGGCAGCAGCGGCACCAGCACCGGGCGGGCGAGGTGCGCCATGCCGAGCGCCAGCCCGAAGGCGAGTGCCCGTCCTCGCCCGGTGGTGCCGACCAGCGCCAGCGCGGCAGCCGTGAGGGCGAGCGCGAACGGGATCTCGGTCAGCCCCTCGCTGCCGTAGCGCAGCGCCGTCGGATGCATGACCACGGCGACGGCGGCGGCGAGCGCGATGCCCGGGCCGGCGCCGAGCGCCGACGTTAGCACCGTCACGCACCCGGCGAGCAGCACCAGCGCGAGCCCCGGGAACACCAGGGTGAACGCGCCGTGCGCGCCGCCGATCCGGAACGCGAGCGCGTTCGCGAGCGGCACGAGGGGATGCCCGAGGATGAGCGGGAACGGCGGCTCGGCGGGTCGCGCCGACTCGTGCGGAAGCACGAAGGTGGTAGCGAGACGTCCGAGCCGTGCCGTGGCGCGGCCGGCGACCGCGTACTGGGCGCTGTCGAAGGTGACCAGGGCCCGATCGGGCCTCATCACCGTGATCCCAAGGTGTACGAGAAGCACGACCACGCTCATCGCCATGGCCGCAAGCGGCAGCCAGGCGCGCATGCGCGGTGGCGGCGCGGGGCTCGCGCTCATCGGGCGGGGCGGAAACGGGGCGTGTCGGCCATGATGCGGCATGGTGCCACGGCCAAGATCATAATCAAGGCATTGACGCGGCTAGATTACGCCTTGCGCCGAGAGCTCGTCGATCCGCGCCTCGGTCAATTCCAGGACCTTCCCGAGCACCTCACGCGTATGCTTCCCCAGCCGGGGCGGCGGTATGTCGTAAAGGATAGGAACTTCCATGCGCGTGGACCCGACTCTACACCCGTCCCGGCACCCCGCTCCACGTGGAGTTCTGCCGTCTGAGCCCCACCCGGCCCTCGGCGCCGCTCGCGACCCCTTCGCCTCGGCCCGCGGCCACTCCCGTCCACGGTTCGGCCCGGGCGTCCACCCCGCGCCTCTCGAGATGCGCGAGGATGCGCCTCACCACCCGAGGCTCGGTGACGAACCCGATGATGCGCGCCTCGCCGCCGCAGCACGGACACACCTCGACGTCGACCCGGAACACCAGTCGCAGCAGCTCCGCCCACCGCCGCCGTCGCCGCGCGCAGCGGACCGTGCGTGGGCTCGAAGCGCTCCTCGTGCAACCCGCTCGAGGGCTTCGAAGTGATCTGCCAGCACACGGTACAGCGGCGAGGTCTGCGGGCGGCGTCACGCCCCGGGCGTGAGCTCGCTTGAGCGCCGGCCGGACCGCGCGGGACGCGCCCCTGGATCGCTTGGGCATCGATTCTTGACACTATGAACGCCGCTCCCTGGTGTCGATCGGACCCACCCCCCATGCACACGATCGAACGCCGCCGCCCCCCGATTTCGACGCGTCTGGCCTTCAGGCTGGCATTCGATCTGGCGGTCCGCCGCGATCCCCTCCAGTCGCTCGTCATCCCGCTGGTGCTGCGGGCCCCGTGGATCCTGGCGCTGGTCCTGCTCCCGCCGACCGAATCGGGGGACG
>JBKJXJ010000247.1:0-7885 GCA_046716125.1 Candidatus Eiseniibacteriota bacterium | reverse complement strand
GGGCGCGCCAATCGTGGCGGCGGCCCGCTCCCCCACCAGGTCGTCTTCACCGTCTCCGATGTGACGAAGGAGATCTACGGGATCCAGACCGTGGTGCTGTGGGACCGGGACTATAACCAGGGCGCCCTGGCCGAAGAAGAACTCGCCTTCTTCGCGCAGGATGACCTGGGCACGATCTGGAGCTTCGGTGAGTATCCCGAGGAGTTCGACTACACGAGCGGGGAGTTCCAGGGAGCGCCGAGCACCTGGATCGTCGGAATCGACGGTGCGCAACCCGGCACGTTCGTCCTGGGCGACCAGCGGCGCGGCAAAGGCTACTACTCGCAGGGGTACGCGCCCTCGGTCGAGTTCCTGGACTGTGCGACGGTGTTGTCGACCGAGAGCAGGACCTGTGTCCCGGTCGGGTGCTACACCGACGTGCTGCTGGTGGATGAGCTGGGCCCCTATGACCCCGAGGGCGGTCACCAGCGCAAGTACTACGCGCGCGGCGTCGGCAACATCCGGGTCGGGTTCGTCCGGGACCCGGAAGGGGAGGAGTTGGTCATGATCGACCACCGCCAGCTCAGCCCGGCCGAGCTCGCTCAGGTGCGTCAGGAGGTGTTGCGGCTTGACGCCCGGGGCTTCCAGTTCAACGACGTATACGCTCAGACCATTCCTGCCCAGTAGACCGCCGGGCGGCTTTGCACGAGCCGCCAGGATTCACACCCACTCGATATGTCGTTCCCGGAGGAATTGATGATGTCGCGTCTCGCCCCGCGGTACGCGGCTGCGCTCTACGCCGTCGCGGTCATGACCCTTGCCTCGCTCGCGAACCCGACCCCGGCGGCCGCGGACACAGCACCCGCCCCCGACATCGGCGTGGATCGGGCCGAGCTCGTGCCGGCCGTCAGCAACCCCTACGTCGCGTTCAGCACCCTCAAGCGGGCCGTCTACGTCGGCAAGGAGCGCGACCCCGAGACCGGCAAGGCCTTCAAGGTCCGGATGGAAGTCGCCCCCCGCGACACCGCCGAAACGCTGGCCGGGATCCGTTCGACGGTGGTCGAGGTGACCCACTGGTCGGATGACGAGGTGGTCGAGAAGTCGCGCGACTACTACGCCCAGCACGCGTCGGGCGTCGTCCACTACCTCGCGGAGCACGTGGATGACTACGATGGCGGCAAGATCGTCGGCCACGACGGCCAATGGACGGTCGGGGAGAAGGGGAGCAAGGTCGGCATCTTCATGCCGATGACCGTGAAGGTCGGGGACGTGTTCGAGCAGGAGCGCGTCCCGGGGATCTCCCAGAACCGGGCGAAGGTGCTGTCCACGACGCGCACGGTCAAGGTTCCGGCCGGGACGTTCAAGGACTGCATCGAGATCGAGGAATACGACGTGATCGAGAAGGCTACGGCGCGCAAGTGGTACTGCCCCGGGGCCGGGCTGGTGAAGGAAGCCAGCGTCGAGCGCACCATCGAGCTGACCGAACGCGTGGCCCGCTGACACACGCCGGCTGAGCGAATCGACCCGGAGGCTGCCTCATGGCGACCTCCGGGTCGTCGTTTGTGCTCCGCGGTGGATGACATCACGGAATCGACAACGGGATTGGTCCGGACTTTGCTCTTGCGAGGGAGTGGGGAGTGCACCACTGAATGGAGATCGCATGAAGCCGATCGTCGCGGCCCGGGTCGCGGATGTTGATATTCGTTTTGGCAGAGCCAACCCCTTGCGACACACGCGGGTGGCGGGCGCCCGCTCGGTTCCGGGCGGCCTGCGGCGGTCCGACGCATCCGTAAGTGCCGCACGAATGCGGCGGCGCGGCGGGGTGATGTCACCCATCCGCCTCGGCCTGTTCACCCTGCTTCTCGGCCTGGCGCCCATGCCGGCCGCGCACGCCGCGACCTACTACGTCGACGGTTCGAGCCCGACCTGCTCGTCCTCGGGCCCCGGCACGGAAGCCCAGCCCTACTGCACCATCTCGCAGGCGGTCAACCTGCGCGCCCACCCGGGCAACACCATCCTCGTGAAGCCGGGCCTCTACCGCGAGCAGGTGACCGTCCGGAACTCAGGCACCGCCGGGAGTCCGATCGTCCTCAGGGCGACGGGCCCCGGAGTGATCGTGGATGGCGCCGATGACTATTCGAGCCCTTCGATGTGGGTCAGCGCCGGAGGCGGCGTCTGGCGCGCCGCGTCGGTTGCAGAGCTCCCGAATCAGGTGTTCGTGGACGACGTACGGCTGTTCGCCGCGAGCGACTCGACGGCGGCGCCGCCGGCGAACTCGTACACCTGGCGGACCGGTCAGGGCCTCCTTCTCAACGTCGGCGGCGGGAACCCCGGCCTGCGCCAGACCCTCGTCGGGGTCCGCAACTACAACTTCAACATGGTCACCCGTTCATGGGTGACGATCGATGGATTCACGGCCATCCGTGCAGAGTCCCGCGGGATCTACATGCAGACCGGATGCTCGAACGTCACGATCGCCCGCAACCTCGTGGGTGAAGCCGACGCGAGCGGCATCCAGGCCGTCGGGGGGAACAACATCATCATCGAGGCCAATACCGTCAGGAACAGCGGCCCGCATGGGATCGGTCTCACCGCGGGTGCGACGAACTGCACCATCCGCGACAACGAGTCGTTCGGCAGCACCGATCCCGACATCCGCCGGGCGGATGGCATCTACCTGTACGGAGCGACGAGCAACATGCTCTATCGCAACCGCGTGCATGACAATCAGGACTCCGGGATCCACTTCGGCCCGGGTTCCGACGACAACATCGCGTTCAACAATCGGTCCTGGAACAACGGGGACCACGGCTACGACCACCTGGGTGCGACCGGCACCACCCACTCCAATGACGTCGCGTACGGGAACACCAAGGACGGCTTCTCCATCGAGGGCGGCGCGACCGGCACGCGACTATACAACTGCATCGCGGCCAACAACGGCCTCTCCACGGGTCGGTTCAACCTCTGGGTCGAGCCCGGATCGGAGATCGGGTTCGTCTCCGACTACAACATCTTCTGGAGCATGACCGTCCAGGACCCGATCAACTACCTGGATGTCGAATACGCATTGATCGCGGACTACCGGACCGTGAGCGGGCAGGACGAGCATTCGGTCCAGGAGGATCCGCGCTTCGCGGATCCCGCGTCGGGTGACTTCCGCCTGCGGCCCGGGTCGCCGGCGATCGATTCCGGGACCTCCAGCGCACCCTACTGGCCGGCGACGGACGTCGTGGGCCTGCCGCGCAGGGACGTGCCGGGCATCGCGAACACCGGCGCGGGCACGGTGCTGTTCGCGGACCGCGGCCCGTTCGAGTATCAGTTCGCCGCGCCCGTGGCTCGGATGACCGTGACGCCCCTGACCGGCACCGCGCCCCTCCTGGTGACCGCGGACGCGTCGCTTGCGACGGACGCGGACGGCCCGCTGGTGTCCTATCGATTCGATTTTGGTGATGGCGCGGTCGTCGGCCCGCAGACGTCACCGATCGCGACCCATAGCTACAATGCCGGGAACCGCACGCTGACGGTGACCGTGACGGACGGCGACGGGATGGTCGACACGGCAGCGGTGGCGCTGACGATCGCGAGCTCGCTCCGCGCGGCGCTCAGCTTCCAGCCCGCCTCAGGGAACGAGCCGCTCAACACGATCGGGAGTGCCGGCGGCACGACCGATCCCTATCGCACCATCGTGTCCTATCGATTCGACTTCGGCGACGGGACCACCGTGGGACCGCAGCCATCCGCCACCGCCGCGCACGCGTACGCTCCAGGGACATGGACCGC
The DNA here is from genome assembly GCA_046716125.1 of Candidatus Eiseniibacteriota bacterium. Taxonomy (GTDB): domain Bacteria; phylum Eisenbacteria; class RBG-16-71-46; order RBG-16-71-46; family RBG-16-71-46; genus WS-11. The sequence goes on along the minus strand of JBKJXJ010000247.1, from coordinate 4,123 downwards.
CACGGTGACGGCGCAGAACGATCTCGGCGAGCAGTCCACCGCGACCTCGCAGGTCATCGTGGACGACATCGGACCGGGCCCCAACTGGGTCGAGAATCCCTCGTGGGAGTCTGACACCAGCGGGTGGGCCCCCGAGAACGCGAGCACCGCACGCGTCATCGGCGGCTTTGACGGTGCCCGGGCGCTCCGCGTCCAGGGTCCCGCGACCACCGCGGCATTCGGGATCGCCGACGGCCCGGACTGGGTCGCCGCCACTCCGGGCGAGAGCGCCCGGCTTCGTTTCAAGGCCTGGGTGCGCTCGGCGACCGCCACCGGCAGCGTGAGGTTGCGGGTCCACGAGTCGGACGCCGCGGGCCGTTCGCTGGGACCGATCGTCCAGTCGCCGGCCGTGAGGTTGAGTCCCACCTGGCAGCTGGTCGCGGTCGAATACCTGTGTCAGGCGGGCGGCTCGACCATCGACTTCGGCATCCTCGATACCCCTTCCGCCGCCGGGGAGGTGTTCGACGTGGACAACGTCTCGATCCACACCGTGACCGACGGCTCCACGTTCATCCCGCCGGGGGCCGGGTTCGTGGCGCCGGTCGTGTTCCCCAACCCGATGCTGGACCACGGATCGCTGCGCTTCACGCTCTCGAGACCCGGGCCGCTCAAGGTCGAGATCTTCGACGTCACCGGCCGTGTCATCCGGACGCTGGTGGACGAAGCCATGGTGCTGCCGGGTCAGTTCGAGTACGCGCTGGACGATCATTCCGACCGCGGCCGCCGGATCCCTCCGGGGATATATTTCTACCAGGTGAAGTCGGCGGAGAAGACGGTCTCGGGGCGGTTCCTGACGCTGCGTTAGCCCGAACTATTCATGAGCCCGCCGCCTGCGAACGCGATCTGGCGTCCGTCCGCTGCGTTGCGGCCTCGGGGCGCTCCTCGACGTGTCTCTGGACACGTCTGCGGTGCGGCCCGAGCCCGCGCCTTGCGGCCGGCCACCATCTCGCGTTCTCGGCTGGCGCTTCATGAATAGTTCGGGCTAGACCGCGGGCATCCGGCGCACGACCTCGCCCAGCGACGTCACCGCCGACTCGAGCTGTCCGTTGGAGAGATAGGGCGCCGGGCCCAGCCGCAGCGCGTCGCCGCGGTGGTCGGTGAACACGCCGTGCTCCCGCAACCGCACCGAGATCTCCCCCGCGCGCGGACTCTCGAGCGCCAGGAACCCGCCGATCCGCTCGAGTGGGACCGACCGGTCGCGGGTGATCCGCCGGGGTTCCAGACCGAGCGCGTCGAAGCGGTCGGCGAGGAGCGCCACCTGGTGCCGGCTCAGCTCGCGCAGGAACCAGGGGGTGAGCCCCTCGCGCTCGAAGAATTCGAACACCCGGGCCGCCCGATAGTGGCTGGTCGGATCGTAGGTCGAGCCCGCCCAACGCGCCGGACCCTCGCCGTAGGGGACGGCGCCGGTCGGCCGGTCTGAGAGACGCGCGAACTCGCTGAACCATCCGGTCAGGATCGGGCGCAGATGCGCACGGCCGGGCGGCACGCGCATGAAACAGTTCCCCTCACCCAGCTGGCAGTATTTGTATCCGCCCCCGACGATGAACGCCCCGGAGAGCCCGTCGTCCTCGAGCGATGAGGGCACGACGTTGAGCTGGTGATAGGTATCCACGAGCATCTCGGCGCCGGCGCGACGACACGACGCGAGCACCCGGTCGAGCCCGGGGACGATGTGCGCGTTCTCGAACAGCACCGAGGAGGCCATCACTGCCGCCGTGCGGTCGTCCACCGCGGCGATGAGCCGCCCGGCGAGCGTGTCGGCCGGCGTCGCGTTCACCTTCACCACCTCGATCCAGCGCTCCTCGGCGAGGCGGTCGAGCTGGCGCCTCAGGGTGTGGAACTCCCCATCCGTGGTCACGAGACGGGGCCTCTCCTGAAGTGGCAGGGCCGAAAGGAATCGGAGGACCAGCTCGTGCGTGTTCTGTCCGAGGGCGATCTCGCCGGTCGGGTCGCCCAGCAGCCGGGCGAAGCCGCGGCGGACGCGGTCGGCCATGCCGGCGGCGCGTTCCCATTTGTCGTCCACGTGCTCGGCGGCATCCGACCACGCTTCGACCTGCCCGTCGAACGCGGCGTCGGGCCATGCCTGGTGCGAATGTCCGGTCAGCAGCATCCGCTCCGTGACACGGAAGCGCGAGTAGTGCGGCGCGAGCGGGTTGGGGCCGCCGAGGAACTCCGCGAGGGTGCGCATGGCGAGTGCCGGTGGGCGCGGCGTCCTGGTCCCGGGCTAGAGCTCGGTCCGGATCGCCCAGAGATCGGGGAAGCAGGGCCGGTCGAGCGTGGCCATGAGGTAGGCCGCTCCGGCCGAGCCTCCGGTGCCCTGCCTGGTGCCGATCGTGCGCTGCACCATCTTGACGTGACGGTAGCGCCACTCCTGGATCCCCTCGTCCAGGTCCACCAGCCGCTCGCACAGCGCGCTCGCTTCGGGATCGCGACGGTAGATGTCGATTAGCACGGGATGGAGCTCGGGGGTCGCCGTCACCGGGGCGGTCACGTCGCGCGCGAGCACGGACGCCGGCACCGCAAACCCCCGCGCGGCGAGATACCCGATGAAAGCGTCCCACAACGTCGGTCGCGCCATGCGGTGCTCGAGACGGCGCCGTGCCTCGCTGCCTTCCGGATAGCGTTCGATGGCCTCGCGGCGCTTCACGCCAAGCGCGAACTCGAGCTCGCGGAACTGGAACGACTGGAATCCGCTCCCGGATTCGAGCCGCGCGCGGAACGACAGGAACTCGAGCGGCGTCATCGTTTCGAGCACGTCGATCTGGGCGACGACCACCTTGAGGATGGTCAGCACGCGCCGCAGGGTGTGGAGTGCGCGCGGCGTGTCCGAGCGCGCGAGCAGCGTCTCGAGGTAATCGAGCTCGTGCAGGATCTCCTTGAACCACAGCTCGTACACCTGGTGGATGACGATGAACAGGGTCTCGTCGTGCTCCGGGCCGTCCGAGACGGGGCGCTGGAGCGCGAGGAGCTCGTCGAGTTTGAGATAGCTGGAGTAGGTCAGCGGCATGGCGGTCATCTCCGGACGGGACGGTGCGGCGTCGGTGGCGCCGCAAGCGCCGTCCTCATGTGAAGCGCGGTCGGTACCGGTTGAGCGACTCGTACGGGTCGGGCCAGGCCAGCGTGTGACCCAGTTCGTAGGCTGCGTGCCGGGTCCAGTAGGGATCCCAGAGGTGCGCGCGGGCGAGCAGGCACAGATCGGCGCGGCCGGCCGCGAGGATGGTGTTGACGTCGGCGTACGACGAGATGTTCCCGACCGCCATGGTGGCGATCCCCACCTCGTGCCGGATGCGGTCGGCGAACGGCGTCTGGAAAAGCCTCCCGTACACCGGTCGCTGGTCGGGCACGGTCTGACCGGCCGACACGTCCACGATGTCGCAGCCGTGCGCTCGGAACATGCGCGCGACCTCGACCGCGTCCCCGGGCTCGTGCCCGTCCGGGTGCCAGTCCACGGCCGAGATGCGCACCGACATCGGTCGCTCCGCCGGCCACGCCGCGCGCACGGCTTCGAACACCTCGAGCGGGAAGCGCATGCGGTTCTCGATCGTGCCCCCGTAGGCGTCGTTGCGCCGGTTCGTGAGCGGCGAGATGAAGGTGGCGAGCAGGTAGCCGTGCGCCATGTGGATCTCGAGCATGTCGAATCCGGCCTCGATCGCGAGCCCGGTCGCCCGCACGTGGTTCCCGAGCACCGTCTCCATGTCGGCCCGCGTCATCTCGCGAGGGACCTGGCTGTGCGCGTGGTAGGGGATCGGGGTCGGGGCGATGATCGGCCAGGGGCCTTCGGTGAGCGGTTCGCTGTCGCCCTCCCACAAGCGCCGCGTCGACCCCTTGCGTCCGGCGTGACCCAGCTGGACCGCGATCTTCGAATCCGAGTGCATGTGCACGAATTCGACGAGCCGCTTCCATGCGGCGGCGTGCTCGGGCTTGTAGAGCCCCGGACAACCGGGCGAGATGCGGGCCTCCGCGCTGACGTCCGTCATCTCCGCGAACACGAGACCCGCGCCCCCGATGGCGCGCGAGCCCAGGTGCACCAGGTGCCAGTCGTTGGGCGTGCCGTCCTCGGCGCTGTACTGGGACATCGGCGAGA
>JBKJXJ010000246.1:0-13304 GCA_046716125.1 Candidatus Eiseniibacteriota bacterium | reverse complement strand
CAGCCGGACAGCGCGATCAGCAGCGCGACGGCCAACCCCGCCCGCGCCGGGGCGCCGGGCCGATGGGCAGGCGCCGCGCTCACGCCGCCCCCCGCGCGCGAACCGCCTCGCTCACCTGACGCACCTTCTCGGACTGGTCCACCGGGCATGCCAGCGTCGCCCCGTGCGCGTGGACCACGACCATGTCGCGCATCCCGATCGCCGCCGCGATCCCACCCTCGCCCACCACCACGCAGCGGTCGCAATCGAGCACCTCGGTCGAGCCGTAGCGCACGTTGCCGCGATCGTCACGCGGCTGGCGGCTCGCCCAGGCGCCCCACGAGCCCAGGTCGTCCCAGTCGAACGAGGCCACCATCACCACCGCGTTCTTCGCGTGCTCGAGCACCGCGTGGTCCACCGAGATCGACTCGACGGTGGGGAACACGTCGCGCAGGCCGCGCTCGAAGCCCGGGCCGGTCCCGTCGAAGGCGAAATCACGGAACGCCTTCGCCAGCGCGGGGCGACCCTTCTCCAGGGCGTCCATGAAGACCGGGCGCCGCCAGACGAAGATGCCGCAGTTCCACAGCGCGTCCCCGGCCGCGAACCATTTCTCGGCGCGCGCGCGATCGGGCTTCTCCTTGAACGCGGCCACCCGGTGGGCGTGGTCGCCGAAACGATCCCCGCGCTGGATGTAGCCGAAGTTGACGTCGGGACGGGTCGGCATGACGCCGAAGGCGACCAGGACCGGCTCCCGTTCGGCGAGGGCGAAGGCGTGCCCGAGATCCGTCGTGAACGCTGCCGTGTCGTCGATCGCGTGGTCGGCCCACATCACCGCGAATGCGGCGTCGCCCGGGACCCAGGCGGCGGCAGCGGCGATGGCCGGCGCCGTGTTGCGCTGGACCGGCTCGCCCACGACCGTGGCGCCCGGGCACTCGCCCTCGACCTCGCGCACCAGGTCGGATGCCGTCATGACGATGATGTGCTCGCGCGGCACCAGCCGTACCGCCCGCTCGTAAGTGGCCGCGAGCAGCGTGCGGCCATCGCGCGAGAGCGGCAGGAGTTGCTTGGGCCGCTCGGGACGACTCCAGGGCCAGAAGCGCTCTCCGCGGCCTCCGGCCACGATCAGCACGTATCGGTCAGGCATCTCGATCCTTGAGATTGGCACTCATCGCCGGAAACATACGCACGGAAGCGGCGGGCGGCAAGCGAGCCTCACGTCGGCGCTGGGGGCCGACTTGTAGAAGTTGCTGCATCCGCCGGCGTCGCGGGCGCCCGAGCCCCGGAACGGCTCCCGTTTCGTGGCATATCCACAGACGGATCTCTGGCACGAAGCATGCTGTTCACCTTCGGGTACGAGGAAGAAACTTCCATTCGCCGACACATACCCATAGAGGATCGGACCCATGAACCGTCAACGCTCCATGCTGGCCGCGCTGGCCACGCTCGCGCTCGCAGTCACCCTCGCGTCGTCGAGCAGCGCGCAGACCTGTGTCATCAACGCCCGTTCAACGGCCGGGGTCAACGAGACGTTCACACTCTGTGCCCCGACCACCGGCGGATACTCCTACGAGTGGTATGGCCCCGGCCTCAGCGCGAACAATACGTCGAACTGCGTCAATGCGTCCGGGTTGGGCGCCGGCGCCCACGAGTTCGTGCTCATCCGCAGCAGGAGCGGCGTCGAGATCGACCGCTGCGTCCACATCGTCAACGTCGGCGGCAGCTCCGGCGGCACGACTTCGTGCCGGATCTCGGGCCCACGCTCGATCAGCCAGGGCTCGACGGCGACGCTCTGCTCCCCCAGTGACAACCTCCACTCCTACAGCTGGACGGGACCCAACGGCTTCACCGCGACGACGGCATGCATCACCGTCGCCGATGAAGGCACCTACTTCCTGACGAGCCGCAATCCGCTCACGGGAAGCTCGCGGCAGTGCACGCACCGGCTTGACGTCGTCGGTTCGAGCGGTGCCGGCAGTGCGACCGAGTGCGGGATCAGCGGGCCCGAGGTCATCACCGATGGCGGGGCGGCGAACCTGTGCGCGGCCGCGCGCTCGAACACGTCGTACCGCTGGACCGGCCCCGGCGGGTTCACCTCCACCTCGCGCTGCATCTCGGTCAGTGCGACCGGCGCCTACATGGTGACGCTGCGCAATCTGTCGACCGGGCGCACTGAACAGTGCACGCGAAACCTGACCAATACCGGCGTGCCCGATCCGGACGACTCGGATCCCGACGCCGCCTACTGGGACAATTGCCCGCGCGACCTCCAGTTCTGGCGCAGAGCGATGGCTCAGAATGCGGACGGCACGAGCGGACTGTCGGCCGCCGACCTGCGGACGGTGGCGCGCGAGGTCGGCCGGCGCTCGGCCTTCTTCAACTGGGCGAACGACGTGCAGGGCCTGCGCGCGGCGCTCAGCCCCGGAGCTCCCCTGACGCGCCGCAAGCAGATCGCGCGGCAATACGCCGCGCTCCTGGCCAACGTCTCGGCCGGCGAGTTGGGCCTCGGCATCCAGGGTGACAACGCGATCGGGCTCGACCTCGACACGCAGATCGATTTTACCGGCGCGGCGACGGTCGGCCAGCTGATCACGTACACCGAGCGCTATCTGCGCGAGAGCCGGGGCCACTTCGCCCGCCTGAACGCGGTGCTCAATCAGATCAACCGCGGCCGGGGCATCGGCCCGGTCTGCGGCACCGAATAGCGGGCCGGGGCGATCTCCGAGTCTACGCCTCAGTTCCCGTTGGACAGTATTGCGAGGACGATGCCGATCACGACGCCGGTGGTGAGCAGCGCCGCGCCGTTCACCACCACCCCGGGCTTCGAGGCGAATTTGCGCCCCGGATAGACCGACACCTCGCGCTGCCCCGGCGAAACGGTCGAATAGCGCACGGGCGTCCCGCTAGGGCTGTCGACGTAGGCGTACCCCCAGGACCGGGTCGTCATCGGAGAACGGCACGTCGCGCCGAGTCGGCGGTGAGCCGGGCGATCATCACTTCGAGACGACGCGCGGACTCGGCCACCGTGGGCGAGAGCGGGCCGGCCGCGCGCCCGCGCTCCAGTGCCGAACGCGCGCGCGGCAGATCCCCCGCCCGCGCCCAGGCCTCGGCGGCGAGCAGGACGCGGCGCGGGTTGCGATTGTATTCGAAGGAGCGCTCGAACTCGGGGGCGGCGAGCGCCGGCGCTCCGTGATCCATCGCGCGCTGCCCGAGGTATTCATGCAGGACGGTGCGGTGCGCGTCGATCAACCCCGGGGGTTGCTCGACCAGCGCCCTCACGCGCCGCAGCGCAGCCTGTTCGTTCGCGTTGACCAGCACCCATCCACCCACCTGCAGCACCAGGAGCGGCAGCGCGCACGCCAGCGCCCCGCGCAAGCGCCCCGCCGGCAGGCGCGCGAGCAGCGCCGCCGCGGCGAGGGTGAGGGTGAGGCCGCCCAGCGCCGCCAGGTCCCAGTCACGCTGGGCGCCGAGGCCGTGCCCGTTGGCGGGGACCATCCACATCAAGGGCAGCAGGATGAGCGAGGCGATGAGCAGAGGTCCCGCAAGCGGCAAGCGCACGAAACCCGCGAGCGCGGTACGACCCGCCACCCACGGCGCGAGGAACGCGAGCGGCGCGACCAGGGCCACGGTGTTCAGGTAGTCGCTGGGGGGCACCGCCTTCAGCATGATGGTGAGGGCCCCGATCATGTCGCCCAGGTCCATCCCGAGCTGACGGCTTCCCCCGCCCAGCATCGTGGCCCCGCCGCCGATCAGCGCCGCCGCCGCGCCGAGGAGCAGCAGGCGCCTCCGGTCCTCGGGCCGGTCGCCCGGAACCGGCGGGCCGAGCGCACGCCAGGCGAGCGGCAGCAGCATGACGAGCCCGATGCGGTGGCTCAAGACCAGTACGAGCCACGCGCCGGCGGTCCGCAGCGCCTGTCGCGGCCGGTCGAGCGGGGCGAGCATCTCGGCCCACCACCACACCGCCGTCGTCAGCAGGAGTCCGGCCGACTCGGCGTAGCCGGCGAACGCCTGGAGCGTGCCGGCGAGGACGACGGCCGCGCACGAGGCGATTCGCGCCTCGCGCGGCAGGCCGAGGCGCCCGGTCACCCGCCACACTCCGGCGAAGAAGGCGACCGCCAATGCCGCCGAGACCAACGAGACGCCCTGGGTGAGCGTGGCGCCCATGCGGCGCAGCCCGATCGGCGCCAGAAAGTCGATCGCGATGTCGAGCGGGTTCGCGTGCAGACGCGTGGACCACTCCCCCATCGTCACGGAGATCATGTTCGCCGTGAAGATCGCCATCGCCCGCAACCGCACCTGGGTGTCACCCAGGAAGTGGATGCGCTCGCGGAGCGGGAAGGCGATGACGACCGCGAGCGTGATCGCGATCGCCACCGCCACAGCGCGCGAGCGCACGCGGAGGAGGAACGGCGCCGCGGCCGCGGCGAACAGGAGGCCGAGGCATGCCTCGCCCGGCAGCGAGCGGAAACCGTTGACCCCCCAGAACCCGTTGTGAGCGGCCGGCGCCAGCAGCAGCAGTGCCGCCCACGCCACCGCGAACACGATTCCGGCGCGTGGAAGCTCGAACGGCTCCTCCGGCGGGGCCGATCGGGCGCGCGTGGTTCGCGCGGATGGGCGGGGGCCTCCGCCTGCAGCCGCGACCGGCCGCCCGGCCGCGGGTTTCCGGCTCCTAGCCACGCTTCTCGACCCGCCACACCACGCGCAGCGACGGCAGGATGAGGTCCGCCGAGCTCCCGAAGAGTGAGAGCACGGCGTGCGCCGGCGCCGCCAGGGCGAAGATGACGCGCTTCGCCGCCACCTGGCTCCCGGCAAGGTCACGCCAGGCGGATGCGAAGCTGTCGGCGAAGTAGACCCGGGTGGCCCGCGTCGCGCGGGTGACCCCGGGCGACTCGCGGATGAGCCGCTCACACGCCGGAAGGCTCAGGTACTGGGAGGGGTGATGGCGCACGCCGCGCACCTTCCAGGTGAGCCACTCCCTCGCCTTCGTGGGCATCACCCAGTGGACCAGCGGGAGCTTGTTGTCGTGGTAGTCGAACGGGAACCACTGGTTCGGTGTCTCGATCAGCAGATGGCCGTTCGGCCGCAGGACGCGCACGCACTCGTTCAGCGTGTGCCGTTTGGTACCCCTGGCGAGGTGCTCGAGCACCTGCCAGAGGACGACCAGGTCGACGCTCGAGTCGCGGAACGGGAGTCGAATCGGCTCCTGTCGCACCATCGAGACGCGCTCGCGCCGCGCGGGTTCGAGCGGCGCCAGGCGCTCCGCCTTCGCGCGGGCCAGCTCTCCAAAGGCGACATCGCTCCCGATCACGATGCCGTCGGGAAGGCTCGAGAGCGCCACCAGATTGCGGCCGTAGCCGCAGCCCACCTCGAGGACGCGACCGCCCGGGGGGAGGAAGCGCCGCGCGACCGGGGCCAGCTCCTCGATCGCGAAGATGTCGCCCTCGGCGCCGTGGTAACGCTGATTGAGGTTCTCGAGATGCCGGCTCAGGAACGACAAGGGCTCACCTGTTCCCGACCAGCAGGCTCAGGTAGACGGCTTCGATGCTCTCGGTCACCTTGTCCCACGAGTACTGGTGGCGGACATGTGCGCGCGCCTTCTCCTCGTAGTGCTTCACCAGGTCGGGGCGGGCGAGCAGCATCTCCAGCTTCTCCTTGAGGTCGCCGACGTCCTTGCTGCGGAAGGACACGGCGCACTCCTCGGCCACTTCCAGATTCTCGGGGATGTCGGAGAGCAGCACGCAGCGGCCGTAGGAGAGCGCCTCGAGCAGGGCGATCGAGAGTCCCTCCATCGTCGAGGGCTGGACCACGATGTGGGCATTGCTCCACAGCTCCTCGAGCGCCTCGCCGTAGACGTAGTCGAGCAGCAGGATGCGATCCCCGGCGTAGCGCTTGAGCAGGTCCACGTAGTCCTGCGAGAACGAGAGGCCGCCCACCAGCGCCAGCTTGAGGTCGGTGTCGATCCCCTGGAACGCCTCGCACAGGTAGTGGACCCCCTTTTCGGGAACGAGACGCCCGACGAACAGCACGTACTTGTCGGGGGTCAGCCCGAGCTGCAGGATCCGTTTCGCCGGACGCGGCGTGGGCAGATTGGTGCCGTTCGGGATGTAGGCCGCGTCGCAGTGATGGTGGTCGCGGAAGTATTCGCGCAGCGTCTTCGACACCACGATGGTCTGGTTGGCGAAATGCGCGGCCGGGTACTCGCACTGCTTGAGCACCCACGAGGCCACCCGTCCCCACTTCTCGCGCTGCCAGTCGAGGCCGTGCACGGTGACCGCCGTCCTCGCGCCGCGCAGGCGCGGCATCCAGGCGAACGCCGAAGGCCCGAGCGCGTGGAAGTGGACGATGTCGTAGGGCCCGAGCGACGCCTCGAGGCTGCTCCAGGCCACGTGGGTCGCGGTGTCCAGGTGCTTGGTGTTGATGCTCGGGCGCCGCAGCAGCCGCACGCCGTGGTACTGCGCCCCGGCCGGGGTGTAGTAGAGCCGGCAGAATGCGCTGACGTCGTGTCCGCGCGCGACCAGGCGACGCGCGATCTCCTCGACGTGGCGTTCGATCCCGCCGTACGTGGCCGGCAGCCCCTTCTGGCCCACCATCGCGATCCTCATGCGCGGAGTCTCCGCGCGTCCTCGTCCTGCACCACCCCACCACCACCCGCCGCACCGGCCATCGTCGTCGCTCCGCCCAGTCGTTCGGCGAAGACATCGCCGAGGCGCTCGCCGATCACGCCCCACGAGTAAGACGCCACGTCGGGAGGCGGTGTAGCGGGCGACCATCCGGCGGGGCGGTGGCGCAGGGCGTCCGCCATCTCCGCGGGCTCGGCGACGGTCACGAACGGGCGGAGCGGCGCGAACCCGCGCACGCCGTGCGCCGTGGTCACGACCGCGAGGCCGGCGGCGAGATAGGTGGGCAGCTTGATGTTGCTGCCGCCGCCCGCGAGCACGGGATTCAGCCCCACATCGGCCGCGTCGAGGAGGGTGTTGAGGTCGCGGGTCTCGCCGCGCGCGGTCAGCCACGGCTCACGCCGTCCGCCGAGCGCGCCCGAGATCCGACCGACCACGAGCAGCCGGAATCCCTCGCGTGCGAGCGCGGGCATCACGCGCTCGACGAGCAGGGCGAGGCCCATGCGATTGTGCGGGACGTCGGAGCCCACGAAGACGCACACCGTCTCGCGCTCGGCGATCCCGAGGGCGGCGCGGGCCCGGGCGCGGGCCGCGGCGTCGGGTGGCCGCAGCCGGGTCTCGTCGTAGCCGTTGGGGGCCACCACCCTCCGCGCCGACGGGACGCCATAGAGCGCACCCATGCGCTCGGCGTCCTCGTCGCTGGCGGCGACGACGAGATCGGCGGTCGCCACGGCCCGCGCCTCGATCGCCCGCAATCGCCCGGCCCACGCGCCGCGCGCCACGAGCGGCGGGCCGGCCGAACGGAAGTGATCCAGCTCGACGTTGTGCGCATGGTGCACCTTGAGCCGAGCGGCCGCGCGCTCGCGCACACCGCCGAGATGGAGGTCGGTCATCACCACGTCCGGGGTGCCCGGCAGATCGCCCAATGCCGCGGTCGCCCGGGCGCGGTGGCCACGCTCGGCGAGGAAGAGCGGGCTCAATCGCGCCTGCTCGAGCCGCCACGCCACGGCGGTGAACCACGCCTTGCGCCGCACGATGTCCACTCCGTCCACCCGCTCCTCGCGCGCGCCCGCGCTCCGGTTCGGCACCATGCACAGGACGCGCACGGCGTGACGGCGCGCGAGGCCGCGATAGAGTCCGAAGCAGCGCTGGGCGCCGCCGAACACCGGCGGATGGATGTCCACGTCGGTCGCGCCATGGATCAGCATCGCGCCTCCGCCGGGGGGGCAAGCGGCCGGGCGCCGCCGGGCAGACGGAACAACCCGACCACGAGGCCGAAGCCCTGCACCGTCCACGTGAGCAGCGAGAGTGCGCCGAGACGAAGACTGCGCTTGCGGGCGCTCATCAGGGCGAACACGCCGAGCGGGATCAGGGCCCATTGTGCGACCGGGCGCGGATCTCCCGTCATCACCGAGGCCACCGCCGACACGATCCCGAGCGTCCACATGCCGAGCGCGGCGACGTAGAGCCACTGGCGCTTGAGCAGCGCGCCGAAGCCGGGCCGCCCCGTGTAGAGGCGCAGCACCTGTCCCTGGCCGAAGCAGATGCCGGTCCGCCAGCGGCGCGCCAGCTCGCGCACGTTGGGCCGCGGCGCGCTCCAGTGGCGCGCGGCGAGCATCCCGAGCGAGCGCATCTCCAGCCCGCGCTGGCGAAGCCGCAGGCCCAGCTCGAAGTCCTCGTCGGAGTTGAGCCGTTCGTCGTACCCGCCCACGGCCGTGAGCGCGCCGCGGCGGTAGAACGCCACCGCCGCCAGGTAGTCCACCGGACGTTCGGTGTCGCCGGTGTGATACATGTCGGGCAGCCCCGGGCGCTCACGCCCGCCGTCCACGAACCACTCCTCGATCCTCCCGAACACCGCGGCGAGCGCCGGCTCGCGGCCGGCCAGGTCGATCGCCGCGCGCACCCACGCCGCTTCGACCTCGATGTCGGAATCCGCGAACAGCACCCAGTCGCCGCCGCACGCGGAAAAGCCCAGCATGCGACCGGCGCCCGGGGTGAGGAGGCGACCGGGCTGCCGGGTCGCCGTATCGAAGACCGACACCACGCGCCAGCGGTCCGAGAGCGCGGGGAGCGGATCGCCCGAAAGCGTCGCGAGCTCGAGCACGCCCTGCCAGTCGCGCCCTTCGAGCGCGGTCTCGATCGCCGTCACCGTCCGGGCGAGGAAGCGTTCCTGCCGGTAGCAGGAGACGACGACGCCGATCTTCATCGGACACCCCCGCGCGAGTCCGCGCCGGCGTCGGAGCGCTCGTGCATCCGCGCGCTCGCGCGATCGGACCCACGTCCGCGTCCGCTCGGCGTGACGGTGGCGAGGCCGAGCACGTCGTCGTAGACCTCCTCGAACGACTCGACCACCCGCGGCCAGGTGAACTCGGCCTGCACCCGCTCGGCCCCGTTCAGTCCCATCCGGCGCGCGGGATCGGGCCGGCGGTGGAAGTCCTCCAGCACCGCGGCCAACGCGCCCGCGTCTCCGGCCGGAACGAGGCGCCCGGTGACCCCGTCGTCGATCGCATCCGGCACCCCGCCGACACGGCTCGCGACCACCGGCCGGCCGCGCGCGAGCGCCTCAAGGAGCGAAAGCGGCAGACCTTCCCAGAGCGAGGGCAGCACGCACACGTCGGCGGCCTGGAGGAGCGGCCCGATGGGATCGACCTGACCGGCGAAACGCACGTGATCACCGAGACCGGCCGTCCGCGACTGGCGCTCGAGATCCGCCCGGAGCGATCCCTCGCCGGCCATCACCGCGACGAATTCGAGACCGCGCTCGCGCAGCCTGGCCAGCGCGTCCAGGAAGACCCCGTGGCCCTTCTGCAGCTCGAGCCGGGCGGGACAGACCCAGAGCGGCCGGAAGGGTCCCGCCCCGAACTCGTCGCGCAGCCGTCGCGCAACGGGGCGTTCCACTTCCTCGTCCGGCAGATCGGCGCCGTTGGGGACCACGCGGACTCGGGCGCGGTCGACACCGTAGTCACGCACGAGTGAGTCCACCACCGCGCCGCACACCGCGGTGACCGCGTCGGCCTGCTGCAGCTCGTTGCGCTTGAGCGCGCGCTGGGTGTTGGAGTGGGATTCCCCGGTGATGTGCTCGGTCACGACGACGTGCGGCACGCCGGCCGCCCCGGCGAGCCAGGAGAGATAACGATCGGCCGCCGGCCACACGTGATGGATGTGGAGCACATCGGGCTTGAGCCGACGCAGCCGCCCCCAGGTCGAAGCCATGCCGCGCCAGTCCCAGCGCGAGTCCACCTCGGGCACCCGGTCCACGGGCAGGTCGCGGGCCGCGAGGGATTCGGCCAGCGGGTCCACGCCTGGCGCGTCCGAGAGCCACACGCGCACGTCGAAGCGCGTCGGCGGCAGGCGGGTCGCCAGCTCCCACAGGACGCGCTCGGTCCCTCCGACCGAGGTGCCGCTCTCGGCCAGCACGATCCTCACGCGCGGGTCGGTTCGCATAGCCGCTCGTAGGCGCGGACCAGGTTGCCGGCGTTGTGCTCCCACGCCATGCGTTCCAGGAACCGCTGCCGGTTGTAAGTGCCCATGCGCTCGCGCCGGGCGGGGTCGTCGAGCAGCTCGGCGATCCGGTCGCCGAGGTCCTTGTCGCAGTTGGGGCGGGCGTAGAGCGCGCCGTCGGCCGCGGAGAAACGATGCTCGCGCAGGTCGAACGCGACGATCGGTCGCGCGCAGGCCATGTACTCGAGCACCTTGTTCATGGTCGAGACGTCGTTGAGCGGGTTCAGCGGATCGGGGCTCACGCACACGTCGGCGGTCGCGAGGATGACCTCGACCTCGGCATCCGGTATGCGCCCGGTGAAGCAGACCTGATCGTCCAGGGCGAGCTCGCGGGCCAGCGCGCGCAGATCGTCGAACGAGTCCCCGGCCCCCATGAGCGTGAACGAGATGTCGTGCCGACCGCGCCGGATCAGGTGCTGCGCGGCGCGCAGCAGGTGGTCCACGCCGTCCTGCGGCGCCATCACGCCGAGATAGGCGACCAGGTGGGGCCGCCCGCGCTTGAGCGAGGGATCCACATCACGCACGGTGGCGAAGCGCTCGCGGCTGGGGCCGCTGCGCACGACCACGACGCGATCGGGCCGCATCCGCCCGCGCGTGAGCGCGACCTGGCGGTACGATTCGTTGGTCGAGATGACCAGGTCGGCGGTGCGGAACTGCGCCCACTCGAGCCAGCCCAGGGCGCGGTGCGGGATGTTGCCCGCGCGCTCGGAGCCGAAGCGCGCGAGGTAGAGTTCGGGGCAGAGGTCATGGTGATCGAACACGTAGCGCTTGCCGAACAGGCGGTACGGCAGCGCCAGCGCCCAGAACGTGTCGGGAGGGTTGGCGGCGTGGATGACGTCGAAGCCGCGCCGCGCCAGCACCACGACCGAGAGCCGCAGGGTCTGCAGCCAGCAGTAAAGGAACTCCCAGGCGTAGGAGACGAAACCGCGGGTCGGCGGCGGCGCGGGGTAGCGCCAGATGTGGATGCCGTCGATCACCTCGTAGGGCGCCATGTGCGGCTCGCCCATCGGGCAGATCGCGGACACCTCGAGGCCGGCGGCGCGGAGCGCGTTCAACTCCATCCAGACGCGGCGGTCGAAGGGCAGCGGGAGGTTCTCCGAGAGGTGGAGGACGCTACCACGCAAGGCCATGGTACTCCCCGTGGAGGACGGTCCTGCGTTCGATGGCGTGGGCGAGGTCCACGAGGATCTGCCCCGGCTTGAGCATCGCCCCGACGCCGGCGTAGGCCTTGGACCGGTTCGCGACCACCACGACCTCGCTCTGGGTGACGACCTCCTCCACGCTCGCGCGCAGACGCTCCGGCAGGTAGGGGACCTCATCCTCGACGAAGCGGCGGTTGGCGCCGAGCACCCGTTCCATGTCCAGGTTGGGGTCGTGCAGGAGCACGGCGTGCCCCTTCCCCACCAGCGTGCCGATGACCCGGAGGATCGGGCTCTCGCGCAGGTCGTCGGTCTCGGCCTTGAAGGAGAGGCCGAGGAAGCCCAGGTGCCTCTTCCGCAGGCGCTCGATCAGGTGGATCGCCTCGTCGATGTGCCGGTCGTTCGACCGCATGATGGAGGCGATCACCGGCAGGTCCAGGTCGTGGTGCCGGGCGCGCTGGTTCAGGGCACGCAGGTCCTTGGGCAGGCAGGATCCGCCGAACGCGAAGCCCGGCTGCAGGTAGTTCGGACCCAGATTGAGGCGGGTGTCGCGGCAGAACAGCGCCATGACCTCGTGGCTGTCGATGCCCTCGCGCTTGCACACGCGTCCCACCTCGTTGGCGAACGCGACCTTGAGCGCGTGATAGGAGTTGTTCACGTACTTGAGCATCTCGGCGGTGCGGAACGCAGTGACGACCACCTCCCCGCCGACGCCGTCGTAGAGGCGGCGCAGCGCGTCGGCGCTGCGGGGGTCGCCGGCGCCGACCACGGTGTAGCCGGCCCCGAAGAAGTCCGCGATGGCGCTGCCCTCGCGCAGGAACTCCGGGTTGTAGGCGACGCCGAAGTCCTCCCCGGCGCGGCCCCCCGAGGCCGCCTCGAGCACCGGCAGGAGCTCGCCCTCGACGCTGCCCGGAAGCATTGTGCTGCGCATGACGACGGTGGTAAAAGCGTCTGCCAATCGTAGCGCTGTGCCCACCTCGCGGGTCGCACGCCGGACATGGCCCAGGTCGAGGCTCCCGTCGGCGGCGCTCGGCGTGCCCACGCACACCAGCACGACCTCGGCACCGGGCATGGCGTCGGCGATGCGCGTCGTCGCGCTGAGCCGGCCGGCCGCGCGGGATTCGGCGATGAGGGGCTCGAGACCGGTCTCGACGATCGGGCTCCTGCCGCGGGTGATCTGATCCACCTTGTATTCGCTGGTGTCCACGCCCACGACCGAATGGCCCCGGCTGGCCAGACAGGCCGAGCACACCGAGCCGACGTATCCCAGCCCCACGACGACGACACGCATGCGATTCAGTCTCCCAGGAGTTGCCTGCTCGACCCCGTCCGGCGGAACGGGATCCCGGTCTCAGGACCGCGTCCCCACCCCAGGAGCGTGGGCCCGCCTCAAGATCGCGGAGAGGACACCGTGCCCGCCGCTACCGGGCGGCGCAGATGCCAGACCCGGACGCCTTCGAAGTCATACCGCTCGGCCGGTGGATCCAGGGTCTCCAGATGGCGCGCGAACGCGCCGGTCGGATCGAGATCCTCGCCACGGCTCAAGACCACCCACGCCCCCGGAGCGTCGGCGATGAGCCGGTCGAGGCGCTGGGCGCGCGTGTCCGGATCCGCCGCCCAGCCCAGCCAGTAGGTCGCGACCGGGACCGGCCCGCGATAATAGTAGAAAAGCAGGTCGTCGGTGTTGGCCGCCACGATGCGCTCGCCCGCGACGGCGCGCGCCGTGAGCAGCGCCCCCGCCGCCCGCATGTCCTCCTTGCCGTAGCGCGGATCGAAGTAGTGATTCTGGAGCGAGAACGCCCACAGCACCGCGATCGCGACCGCGAATCCCACGCGCCGGCGCAAGGAGAGGTCGGCCAGTCCGGCCGCGAGCAGCGCGAGGTACGCCGGCACGCCGACCGCCAGGTAGCGCGGGTGGAAGACCTTGAAGTTCTGGAGCGCGAAGTAGCTGACCAGCACGGTCGGGACCAGGATCCAGAGCACGGCCTCGCCCTGCCGCCCGCGGCGATGGAGCGCGCGCGCACCCAGCACCGTGAGCGTTCCGAACACCAGCGCCGCCACCCCGAGGGGG
>JBKJXJ010000245.1:0-8947 GCA_046716125.1 Candidatus Eiseniibacteriota bacterium | reverse complement strand
AGAACTCCCGGTTCAAGATGACCGAGGCGTCCTCGATCCAGATCTCGGTCGAAGACGGGAGCCGCCAGCGTGCCGCGGACATGGCTAACGCCTACGTCGAGTTCCTCGATCGATTCAACCGCGAGGTGCGGATGACCAAGGGCCGCCGAACCCGCACCTTCATCGAGGCCCGTCTGGCCGAGCTGAAGCAGGAGCTCGAGATCGCTGAAGGGCGGCTCACCCAGTACCAGGTCAGGCACAAGACCGTGGCGCTCACCCCCCAGATGTCGTCGGCCGTGGACCAGGGCGCGCGGCTCTACGCCCGTCGGATGGCGCTGCAGGTCAGGTTGGGCGTGGTGCGGGGCTACTCCCAGGACAGTGAGGAAGAGATCCAGATCCGTCAGGAGCTGGCGCAGCTTGACCGCCAGCTGCAGGAGCTCCCGGGCACGGGACTGGAGCAGGCCCGGCTCACGCGGGACGTCAAGGCGCTGGAGCAGGTGTTCGCGATCCTGACCGCCCAGTACGAGGATGCCCGCATCAACGAGGCGCGGGACGTCGTGACCATCGAGGTCCTGGACGCGGCGAAGCCCCCGGAGAGGAAGTACCGGCCGAAACGGATGCTCATGATGGCGGGCGCATTTCTCCTCAGCCTCACCGTGGGCGTCGCCTTCTCCGTGTTCCAACCAGACGAACGACTCCGAACGGCGGAAGTGGCCGCCGCGGGAGCCGGAACCCGCGCCGACGCTCGCAGCGATTCGGACTGAGCCGGTCCGCGTCGTGAGGTCAGGGATCGTCGGCGACGGCGCTCGACCCAGGCTCCTGAAGTGAGCGCGGTCCGCAGGAACGCACTCGCCAATCTCGCCGGTCGGATGGCGGCGACGGCCCTGTGGATCGTCATCACCCCCTACGCGCTCGAGCGTCTCGGTCCCGAGCGGTTCGGCATCTGGGCCCTCTTCTTCGCCTTCACCGCCTACATCACCGTGTTCGACCTAGGGATCGGGACCACGATGATCCGGTTCATCGCGGTCGACTCCGCCGCCGGGGACCGGCGCGGGTTGTTGCGGACCCTGAGCAAGGGACTCCGGCTCTCCCTGGGCCTCGGGATCCTGTGGGCGGTCGTGGTCTACGCGGGACGGGGCGCGATCACGAACGCGTTTCACGTGCCGGCCGAGCTCGTCCGGGAGACACACGAGGCCCTGCTCGTCTTCGCCGTCGGGTCGCTGCTCCTCCAGCCGGTCCAGGTGCTCACCGGTTCCCTCCAGGGATTCGAGCGGCTCGATCTCTCGAACGTCTGTGGGTTCGCTGGTGTGGCCGCGCAGACCGCCACCCTCTACGTCGGGCTTGCCGGTGGCGGGGGGTTGCGCGAGGTCGCCGCCGCCGCGGTCGTGGGACAGGCGGTCACCGGGGTGCTTGCGGCGGGGATGCTTCGAGCCGAACTCGTCAAGGTGTCGGGGCGCACGCAGGGCGATGGTTCGAGTTGGCGTGATCTCATGCACTTCGGATTCGCCCTTCAGCTGACGAACACGCTCGGGATCCTCCAGCTGCAGGTCGGAAAGGTGTTGCTCGGCCTGCTGGGCACCCTCGGCATGGTGGCGGACTTCGAGCTGGCGTTTCGCGTGGCGTCCGGCGTGGCGGGCCTGCCGATGTTGATTGTCGGGGCTGTTGCCCCGACGGTCACGCGGATGTGGATCCATGAAGGCTCCGCCGCGGTGGGCGCGTTGTTCTCGTCGACGCTGCGGTGGCTCTACATCTACAGTGTGATCGCGCTAGGGCTGCTCTGGATCGTCGCGCCGGATATCGTCCGCGTGTGGCTGGGGCCCGATCGAGAGAGGATTGTCGTTCTGATCCGGCTCTGGGTCCTCTCGTATGGGGTCCACCTCACCTGGAGCCTGGGCGCGGCGTTCGCGCGGAGCGTCGGAAAACCCTGGGTAGAAGTCGTGAGCATTGCGGTCTCATTCGTCACGAATATCGCACTCGGCTTCTGGAGCGTCCCGCGGTACGGCGCGCTCGGCGCCGTCGCCGTCCTCGCGGCCTCGTATGCAGCCGGATGCCTCACGTTCGCGGTCACCTCGACGCGGTCCGGGATCCCTTTTGGTCCGTGGATACGGCGCTCCCTGCTCCCGAGAGTCGCCCTCGGCGTCCTAGCCGTCGTGATGACGGCGGTTGTGCTGGCGGCGGCGCCGGTGTCCGGGGTGCTGCCGCCCGCCGGTTGGATCCACGGCACGATCGCAGGCGTCGCCTATCTGGTCGCCTTCTCGATCTGTTTCCTGACAGTTGGAGACACGCAGCATCTCGTGGCCATGCTGATGCGATCGGCGTCCGGTGTGCTGCACCGACGCGACCGAGCACTCCGATGATCGCTAACATCGCCGACTCCCTCCGGGGGCCTGTTCTCCGCTGGTGGGTGGTGCTCGGGTTCGTGATCACGGTCGGGCTCGTCGCCAATTGGCCGGCCGCGGCTGGCGTTCTTTTTCTCATCCTCATCCAGTTGGCGCGTCCGTTCGATTTTCTCACCTCGTTCGTGCTTCTGGCCGGGGCAGCGACGTTCGTGGAGTACACGGTAGGCAACCTGACGGTCCAGCTTGGCATCGTCTCGTGCGTTGTGATGTTGACGCTCGTCTGCTATGCGATATCACACCCGGAGCGGGTTCTGAGCGTTCCGATGACCCCCTTCACCTGGCCGCTGATGTGTTTCCTGGCCCTGACCCTCGCGAACGTCGCGCGCGGCTTCATCCTGGGGTATTCGCCGAAGTACATCGGACTCGAACTGCTGCCGCTGCTCGGGCTAGGGATGGCCGTGCTCGTCGCGAACGTGTTCACCCGGGCGCGACACCTCCCATGGTCGATCGTGGGGCTAGTGGTGATCGGAGGGGCCGCCGCCATTCGAGGTTTCCAGAGATTCGCGGCCACCCGGTCGCACGGCGAGGGCTACACGGTGGCGGCTCCCGGGCTCGTTGCGCTCCTCCTCGTCAACCTCGCGCTCCGCTCGAAGACGGGCGTCGCGTCCACAGGGCTGGTCCTGCTGGCCGTACCGCTCTTCCTCCATCAGTTCGTCACGTTCGGGCGGGGGCTTTGGAGCGGGTGCGTCGCTGGACTTATCATCTCGGTTCTCGTCTACGCCGGGGTGGGGACAGGCGCCGGGCCGCGTTGGAGGAGGTCGGGAGTGGTCCTCGGGGCGCTGATGGCTGTCTGCCTGGCGGGCGCCAGCTTAACAGCCTACGTTCTCGAGGAGGAAGACCTTCTCCTCACGGCGGTGACTCGTGTCCAGGCCACCGTAGGGCCCCAGGGAGGCTTCGAGACACACTCGAACCTGATCCGGCTGGGGGAGTACTTCTTCGTCTGGAACCTCATCCAGCAATCGCCGTGGATCGGGCACGGCGTCGGTTACGCCTTCACGATGAAGCAGGCGTTTTCCAGCGACGTGGGTGAACAGTGGTACGCCCACCAGTCCTTCCTCTTCATCTGGCTCAAGCAGGGTCTCCTCGGACTCGGGGTGTTCCTCTGGATGCTCGTTGCGGCGATCACCCTGGGGGTGCGGGAGGCGCGCCGTCGTACCAATCCTCTGGAGTCCTCCTGGTTCGCGACCGTGGCGGCGGCGACGCTGTTTCTCGCCGTGCTGTCCCTGAGCAACTTCCCGTTCGGAATGGTGAACGAGATGTTCCTCTTGGCCCTGTTCTGGGGTGGTGCGATGGGAATGACCCGCACGGGTTTCATTCGCATCCACTGGAAATCGCTCGCGCCGGCGAGCGGCGCCGCGGGATCGCCAGCGCGTGGTGCGGGGGAATTGCCCAACTCGGGATGACGGCGCGGTGAATCGTCCAGCCCGGTCATAGCACGCGGCCGTTCAGGACCAGCACGTACTCCCGATGGAAGATGCCGAGCGCAAGGCGCGCGAGGTGGCGGGCATTCCCCACGATGAAGCCGTACCGGCTCTCGTCGTGGCGGATCCCGGAGGGGATGGCGGCGAAGTCGGCCGCGGCACGGAGCGCCCCGATGTAGGGACCGATCACCTCCCGGCGCGTCATCCGTGACGGACGCGCGTGGTAGAGGCCGAAATTCGAGTTGTAGAGCCAGGGGGCGACCTGCTTGAAGCCCTGGAAGTGAAAGAAGACGAGCGGGTCGCCGTCCACCATGACCTGACCGTCGCCAGCATGGATGCGGTAGTTATCGATGTTCCAGGGCGCGAGGTTGAAGCCCTTCTGGGTGAGCACGCGCACGCCGGCGAAGCGCTCGGGCCATTGGTCGAGATACTTCTGGTCCGCGAAACGGTCGCCCTCGACGCGATCGAAGCACCACTCGAGGCAGCGCTCTCTCCACCACCGCAGGCAGCCGAGGCCACTCTCGTCCCGCCGGAACGAGACCCAGCCTACGTTGAAGATTCCGAAACGTTCCCGCTCCCGATTCCGCGGCGAGTGACGATGGGCGATGATCCCGATCGAGGCGTCCCCGAGTTCCTCGAACACCGATCGCGGGTGTGCGAAGAAGAAGAGATCGGCGTCCAGGTACGTGATGAGGTCCACCTCGGGATGGCTGTCGAGGACGTAAAGCGGCAGGGAAGGGCTGCACGTGAAGTAGTACTCCGCCCGGGAGCGATTCCCCTTCGCGTCGAGCAGCGCCGGGTCCCAGCGCTCGAATTCCTCGAGGGCGAGGGGCTCCACACCCCCGAGGCGGAGACCGCTGACCGTCGCGTGTGAGGAGTCGTCTAGGCACAGCGCCCAAATGCGGAACTCGGTTTCGCAGCGAACCAGCGATGCATGGAGCGCCAGGAACCGCGGGAGATAGCCGCGATCGAAGTAGGTGCAGAAGTAGTGCACGACCCCTACACGCTCCGCCGGCCCCAGCGACTCACGAGATCCCCCACGCGCTCGGTCTGCGAGTCCGTCAGCTCCGGGTACATGGGCAGGCTGAGGATCTCGCCGCACAGGGTCTCGGACTCTGCCAGACCGTCCCGGGCGACGACGACCCGCTCGCGGTATCCCGCCTGCAGGTGCACCGGGACGGGATAGAGCACGGCGCTCTGAACGCCGTGCTCGAGCAGGTGCTCCCGGAGCCGGTCGCGGTCCCGGGTGCGCACCGTGTACTGATGGTAGACGTGTTCGACGCCCGGACGCGTGGTCGGCGGCTCCACCGTCGTGCCGGCGAGTGCGGCATCGTAGCGCCGGGCGATCTCCCTGCGCCGGGCGTTCTCGGGATCGAGCGCCCCGAGCTTCGCGCGGAGGATGGCCGCCTGGAGCTCGTCCAATCGCGAGTTCAATCCGGCCCGCTCGCTGATGTACCGCGTACGCCATCCGTACTGACGAAGCGCCTTCGCGGCCTCGGCCATGTCGGGATCGTCGGTCACGAGGGCGCCACCATCCCCTAGCGCCCCCAGGTTCTTCGTCGGGTAGAAGCTGAACGCCGACAGAGCGCCCCAGGTGCCGACTCTCCGTGCTCCGATGGATGCCCCGTGCGCCTGCGCGCAATCCTCGACCACGCTCAGCCCGTGGGCGCGGGCGATGACCAGGATCGAGTCGAGGTCCGCGGGGTGCCCATACAGATGAACCGGGATCACCGCTTTCACCCGGCCGGCGCGGGGATCCGCGATGGCGCGCTCGAGCCGCTCCGGATCGAGCGTGAAGGTCGAACGATCCACATCCACGAGCAGTGGCGTCGCGCCACAAAGGTCGATCGCGCAGACCGTCGCGACCGCCGTGTGCGAGACGGTGATCACGGTGTCACCTGCTCCGATTCCCAGGACTCGCAGCGCCAGCTGCAGAGCCTCCGTCCCGCTCCCCACTCCGATGCAGAACCGCACGCCCACGTGCTTCGCGAACTCCGCCTCGAAACGCTCGACCTCGTCGCCAAGGATATATCGCCCGCCCTCGAGCACGCGACGAATCGCCGCGTCGATGGCGGCCCGGTGGTGCAAATAGTTCGCCCTGGGATCGGCAGGTGGGATGGGAGGCAGGGTCGACAGGGCAGTCTCCTCAGACGTAGTGGCGCAGGTGGTCGCGATAATAGGCGAGGGTTCGCTCGAGGCCATCCGCCAGGGGCACGGTCGGGCTCCAACCCAGCATCGACCGGATGAGCCGGTCATCCGCGTAGTAGTCGCCGATGTCGATCCGCTTCCGCTCTTCCGGGAACTCGCGAGAGACGAACGAGCCGGCGCCGTTGATGCGCACGAGCAGCGCTCCCAACTCGGCAAGGGTGACGGGCGCCTCCGCCCCACCCAGATTGAACACGCGGCCCGGGGCCTCCGGATGGGTCGCGGCAACCATCAGGGCATCCACGGCATCGTCCACATACGTGAAATCCCGTCGCTGGCTCCCGTCCCACACCTCGAAGGGCAGCCCCTCGAGGATTCGCCTGATCCAGATGCCCACGAAGGTCTGCCGCGCGTCCTTGACCCGCATGCGGGGGCCGTAGGTATTGGTGAGCCTGAGCGCGCATGCCGGGATCCCGTGAACCCGGCTGTAGAGGATGTGATACCACTCCCCGGCCATCTTGTTGATGCCGTTGACGTCGACGGGCTGCAGCAGATGCCGTTCATCCACGGGAAGGTACTCGGGTTTGCCGTAGATCTGGCGCGTGCTGGCGAACACCAGCCTCAGCGCGGGATTGAACTGCCGGCACACCTCGAGGATCGAGAGTTGCGCCCGGCAGTTGATCTCGAGGTCGGTGTAGGGGTCCTCCATGGAATCGAGATGGCTCGTCTGGCCCGCGAGGTTGAACAGGAACCGGCATCCCTGGACGAGGTTGCGCATGCTGTGCACGTCGCGGACGTCGGAGATGTTCACGGTGAGGCGCCCCTCGTATCCGGAGATGTTGTGAAGATTGCCTCCGTACTCCGGGATGAGGCTGTCCACGATCGTGACCTGCGCTCCCTCGGTCGCGAGCCGGAGCGCGAGCGTCGACCCGATGAACCCGAGTCCTCCGGTGATCAGCACCTTCTGCCCCGCGAATGCGGACGCCGTCATGCGCCGATCCCTCCGGCGCCGGGGGTGGCGTGCGCACCGGACTCGGTCCCGCGCCGCCGCCACAGGAAGCCGCGATACTCGCACTGCTCCGGCGCCCGGTGGACGAAGGGGCGCTCGTCGACCAGGAACTCGCGCACCAGCTCCGTGCCGAGCGAATCGAGCGCGTCGAGCAACTCCGCGCGATTCAGGAACCAGCCCAGATACTCCGTTCCATAGTGGAAGCGGGTGGGGCGCTGCACGACCACGAAGGACGGGGAGCGGAACACGACCGGCGTGCGGGTGACGAAGAGGAATGAACCGGTCATCGCCACGAGCTGCGCTGCGATCTCGCGCCAGTGCTCGGAGTAGTGCAGGGAGGAGCTGGCGACGACCAGGTCATAGCGACGCCCGAGACAGCTCTCGACTTCGTCGTGATAGTGGACCTCCGGAAGCAGGATCCGCCCTCGACCGCAGATGATCGGAAGATCCTTGCAGTGATACTCGAGCTCGACCTCGGGCACGAGCGCCCTCGCCAGCAGGTAATAGTGGCCGAGGCCTCCGCCCCAGTCGAGCACCGAGATGCGCGTCTTGCCGTGGGCCGCCAAGGCGAGCACGTAGCCGAACGCCATGGTGGTGTTGTGGGAGGCGTAGTCGAGGCGTCCCGGCCCCGGCGCCTCGTGCGACAGGCCCAACGGGCCCGTGCCTTCGACGGTTCGCTTGAATTGCGCCCACTTCGCGGCCTCGGCCTCGGCGACACCTTCGACGTTCCACCCGCGCGTCCGGGTCCCGGCGCCGGCCCATCCGCCGGGGACATACTCCCACGGGGCCGGACGCACCATGCCGAGCACCCTGCGCCCCAGGCGCACCATGCCGGGCGACAGCCACTGTTCGGCGAATGCCCTGGCCCGCATCAGTTCGCTCTCTGGAGCGCGCCGCGGAGGATGCCGTCGAGCTGGAGCGCGCGTCTGGAGAAGGTGTGGTCCCGCAGGACCCTGGCCTGTCCGGCGCGCGCGATGGTCTTCCTCTCTTCGGGATGTTCGAGCAGCCATCGGGCCTTCTCCACGCACTCCTCGGCCGAGCGATAGGTGACGGCCTCCCGATCCGGGTCGAACAACTCGCTCATGTTCTTCCGCCAGTCGGTGAGAAGACAGGAGCCCACCCCGGCGGTCTCGAACAGGCGCATGTTGGAGGCATACTCCGGCGACGAATCGGCGTGGATGTTCAGAACGATGGAGGATTCGAGCTCCAATTGATACATGCGGAGACCGAACACGCCCGGCCTGAGGTGTCGCCTGAGCCGGGGGTTCGCCGGCAGGCGTGGAGCGGACGCGATGAGATCCGCCTTCCGTACCAGGGACCACCGGCGCTTCGCGCCTTCTAGGATGCCGAGCGCGCCCAGGGCCCGCGTCACAAGGAACAGGCCTCCGCTGACGACGGTCTTGACGTACTCCTCCAGCGGCGGCTCGACGCTCGGCGAGTGGATCTCGAGCGGGATGTGCCTCACGGCGTATTCCAGGATCCGGTCCCGGGCCACGTGGAATCGGCTGCGCCGCACGATGCTCCCGATGAAGGACACCGGAATATTTCGATGGGGTTGCGATAGCCGACTCAGGACCGAGTCGTCGAATGCGTGGTGGATATGTTCGCTCCGCAGGCCGAGCGAGCGCAGATAGGCGACGGCCTCGGGGGCGCAGGACAGCACGAGATCCATCTGGCTCCAGGCGTTGCGGGCGGCGATCGGGCTGCCCATCCAGCCGAGGACGAGTCGGGGGGGCTTCGGCGTCGCCCCACGCAGTCGCCGGAGGAGCGCCTCGTCATGATGATCGTACCAGATGATGTCCGGACCGAACGCGCGGACCTGGGCGACCAGCACCTCGTCCGGCTCAGTTCGCTCCCCGGGGGTCAGGCCGCGCTCCGCCGCCCAGGCCCGCTGCATGGGCGCCATATTCATGGGGATCTCGAGCACCACGTAACCCAACGGGGCCAGGGCCCGCGTGTAGGCGTCTCCCCACGCCACGGCTTCGGCGTCATGC
>JBKJXJ010000244.1:0-20334 GCA_046716125.1 Candidatus Eiseniibacteriota bacterium | reverse complement strand
ATACCCATCCTGCCGGTTGCGTCCCCATCGGGGCGCACGCTATCTTCCGTGGCGCTCCCTCCCCCCCACATCGGGTCGCGCACACATGGAGGTTTCCGATGTTCAAGAGGCTCATCGTCTGTTGCGCGCTCGGCGCGCTGCTCCCGCTCACCGCCCACGCCCAGGGCCCGTTGGACACCTCATTCGGCGTCCGGGCCGGGTTCAGCAGCAGCCCGGACCAGCTCGTTCTGGGCGGCCAGCTATCGGTCGGAGAGGTCGCCCCCAACCTCAGCTTCGATCCCAACATCGAGCTGGGATTCGGTGACAACGCCACCATCCTGTCCTTCAATCTGGACATGCACTACCACTTTGACATCTCGAGCTCGACCTGGAGGCCCTACATCGGCGGCGGCGCCGGCATCCACCACATCCAGCTCGATTCGCCCCCCGGGGTCGGCGACGACTCGTTCACCAAGGTCGCCGGCAGCTTCATCCTCGGCGCGGGCGTCCCGACCCGCTCCGGCAGCCGGTTCTTCTCCGAGCTCAAGGTCGGCCTCGGCGACTGGGCGTCGGATTTCAAGTTGCTCGTGGGGTGGAACTTCAGGCGGTAGACGACCGCCGGGGCAAGGCAACCTCAGGAGAGGCCAACTAGCGCGCTGCCGCCCTCCGCGTTGCGGCAAGCGCCGTCTGGACGCGCTCCAGGAATCCCGCGGGCGGGATGAAGCCCTCGACCCTCGCCTGGACCACCTCGTTCCCGTCGGGTGACAGGAAGACGACGGTCGGGACGCCGCCGATGCCGTACTGACGGCGCCAGCGCTCGGCCTCGGGCGATTGGTACTTGGTCAGGTCCACCTTGAACGCGCGAAAGTCGCGAACCGCCTCCTTCACACGCGGATCGCTGAAGGTGAAGCGCTCCAGCTCGTGGCACGGGGCGCACCAGTCGGCGGTGAAGTCGAGCATCGCCGGTCGGCCACCTTCCAGGGTCGCGGCGAGCACCTGCTCGTCGAACACATCGAACACCACCCCTTCCTTTGGCGTCGTAACGATCACCGCGATCCCTCCGGCGATCCCGAGCACCCCGACCGTCCAGCGCAGCAGCCGGAACCCCGGCTTCACCACGCCGCTCCGGTCGATGAACCCGAGATAGAGCCCGCCGGTGATGAGCGCCGCGGGCAGGATCCATTCCGAGACCTTGGGCGCGATCGCGAGCGAGATGTAGAACGTGCCGACCGAGAGCATGACGAGGCCGAACACCTTCTTCACCCACACCATCCAGGCCCCCGAGCGCGGCAGGCGCTGGAGCAGATTGGAGAACGTCCCGAGCACCAGGTAGGGGGCGCCGAGCCCCATGGCGAGGGTGAAGAACGACGTGAACCCGAACAGCGGGTCGCCCTTGGCGCCGACCACCGCCAGCAATGCCACGACCGGGGGCCCTACGCAGGGTGCGGCGATCACGCCCACCACCAGCCCCGAGAGGAAGACGCCCACCGCGCCGGTTGACCCGGCCCCGCCCACCTTCTCGAGCACCCAGGTGGGCGGCTGCAGGTCGTATAGCCCGAACATGGAGAAGGCCAACGCCGCGAGAAGGACGCCGATCGCGATCAACACGACCGGGCTCTGGAGTGCGGCGCCGAACAGGCTGCCGGTGAGCGCCGCCACCACGCCGAGGGTGCTGTACATCACCGCCATGCCGAGCACGTAGAGGATGGCGAGGCGAAACACCTGCAACGGCGGGGCGGCCTGGCGCGCGCCGAAGATGGAGACCGTGACCCCGATCATCGGGTAGACGCACGGCGTCAGGTTGAGGGCGAGGCCGATCAGGAACAGCCCGGCGAAAGCGGTGAATGTGCCGCTCGCGAGCAACCGGGCGATCGGATTGTTCACGAGAGCGCCCCCCGCCGCGTCCGCCGGCGGAGCGGTCGTGAATCCCGTGCCGCTCGGGAGCGAACTGCCGCCGGGTGCGGCACGCGCGTCCGTTCCGGGCGCCGCGTCGCTCGGCGCTCCGGCGGAGGGCGTCCCGCCGACCGCCACGCCCTTGATCGCGACGACGAGTTCGAACGGCGTCGTGGACGGCGCGAGGCAGACCTGATCGTTGCAGGCCTGGAATCCCACCGTGCCCTTGAGGGTGACCGTCCCTTCCGCCGTGCCGGCCACGGCGATCAGCGGCACCCGGACCTGGAACTCGTGGTCGTAGACCTTGAGCGGCTTCTCCTCGAACGAGAGCTTCTGCTCGCGCGGCGCCGGGTAGGCGGGCGTCCCGACGGTGATCCCGCCGGTCGGGGCCACCGACACCTCGGTCGGGATCATGTAGTCGAGCGAGGGCGGATTCGCGTTGATGTGCCAGCTGTCACGCACGCGGATGGTGACGACCGCCTCGCCCCGGCCGCCCGAGGCGACGGTGACCGGCGCCGCGCTCACCTGCACCAGCTCGCGCGCGTCCGGGATGGCACCCGATCCACCGGGTTGTCCGCCGAGCTGCGCGTATGCGGTCGCGGCACCGAGCAGGGCGACCAGCGTGAAGACGAGGTGTCGGACAGCTCTCATGGCTTGCGCTCCCCTGCGGTGGATGCCCGCTCGTCGAGCTGGGCGGCGAAGATCTTCCGATCGGTGGTCGGCAGGCGGCAGGCGTAGTCCACGCACACGTAGACGGTCGCCTTGTCGTCCCGGCGGGCTAGCGGCGTGACGAACGGCGCGAGCTTGCCGAGCGCCTTCTGGCGCGCGCCGCCATCCACCAGCAGCAGGGCGTCGTGGGGCAGGAAGCGCCGGTCGAACTCGGCGATCATCGCGCGCGTGTCCGGTGCCTCGAGGCGGCCGGCGACCACGATGTGGCGCGGCGTCGCCGCGGCCAGCTCCATCGCGACCAGCATCTGCGGCATCGCCGCCGCACCCGAGCCGAGACGGCGCGCGAAGTGATCGAACGTGCGCCGCGCCTTCTCCTGCCATTCGCGGCGATCGAGCAGCGTGCCGAGGATCTGCAGATCGAGTGCCGCGATCGAGTTGCCGGCCATCTCGGCGCCGTCGAAGCCGTCCTTCATCCGCACCTTGATGTGCGCGTCCCCGGCGGGGCTCTCGAAGAATCCGCCGTCGGCGTCGTCCCAGAAGCGCTCGACCATCGCCTCGGTGACGGCGGTCGCGCGCGCGAGCCAGGCGGGATCGAGGGTCGCCTGGTAGAGGTCGATGAGGCCGAGGGCGTAATAGGCGTAGTCGTCCATCTGGCCCGGGATGCCGGCCGCGCCCCCGCGCCAGCGCCGTGTGAGGGCGCCGGTGCGCTCGTCGTGAAGGTGATCCCAGACGAACCGGGCGGCGCGCACGGCGCGATCGCGCAGGCGGTCATCGCCCAGCACCCTTGCCCCGCGCGCGAACGCCGAGATCATGAGTCCGTTCCAGGCGGTCAATACCTTGTCGTCGCGGTGCGGACGCACACGCTTGCCGCGCGCCTCGAGCAGCCGCGCGCTCGCTCGCCCGATGCGCTGCAGCGCCTCGCTCTCGGTGAGCTTCAACTCCGCCGCGATCTCGGCCGGCGTGCGCGCCTCGAACAGGATGTTCGTGCCGTGCTCGAAGTTCCCCGCCGACGTCACACCGTAACGCGCGATGAAGGCCCGCGCGTCCTCCGCCCCCGCGATCGCTTCGATCTCGGCGGCCTTCCACACGTAGAAGCGCCCCTCCTCGCCTTCGCTGTCGGCGTCCTCGGCCGAGTAGAAGCCGCCCTCCGGCGCGCTCAGGTCGCGGTTCACGTAGGCGAAGATGCCGCGCGCGGTCCCGGCGTATCGCTCGTCGCCGGTGACCTGGTAGGCCTCGAGGTATGCCCACGCCATCTGCGCCTGGTCGTAGAGCATCTTCTCGAAGTGGGGCGTCAGCCACTCGCGATCGGTCGAGTAGCGATGGAAGCCGCCGCCGATCTGGTCGTAGATGCCGCCTGCCCGCATGGCGTCGAGCTGGCGCCGCACCATGGCGAGCGCGTCGGCGTTCCCGGCCGGGTCGCGCGCCCACCAGCGCATGAGGAAATTGAGGTTCACGATCGAGGGGAACTTGGGCGCGGTCGAGAATCCTCCCTGCGCCGGGTCGTGCGCGGCCGCCAAGTAGCGCGCGCACTGGACCAGCAGGGAGTCGCGATCGGCCGCCGTCTTCTCGGGCTCGCCGGCCGCCGCGATCGCTTCGAACACGCTGCGCCCGCTCGCCACCACCTGATCGCGCTGACGCTCCCAGGCGTCGTGGACGCGCGGCAGCACGTCCATCATGCCCGGCCGCCCCATCATGGTGCGCGGCGGGAAGTAGGTGCCGCCATAGAACGGTTCGAGGTCAGGGGTGAGGAACGCGTTGAGCGGCCAGCCGCCGCCCATCCCCATCGCCTGCATGGCGGTCATGTAGAGCCGGTCCACGTCGGGTCGCTCCTCTCGATCCACCTTGATCGCCACGAAGTCCCGGTTGAGCAGCTCGGCCACCGAGTCGTCCTCGAACGACTCGCGCTCCATGACGTGGCACCAGTGACACGTCGAGTAGCCGATCGAGAGGAAGATGGGCTTGCCCTCGCGCTTCGCCTTCTCGAACGCCTCCTCGCCCCAGGGATACCAATCCACCGGATTGTAGGCGTGCTGGAGCAGGTAGGGGCTCTTCTCGTGGATCAGCCGGTTGGATTTCCGCCGCTCGTTCACCGCCTGCGTGGTGCCGGCCATGCCGGCGACCAGCGCCGCGAGCGAGTCGGCGGGCTTGCCTCCCAGCCGGGCGCGCACCAGCCACACGGCGGCGATCACGGCCAGCGCGAACAGGCCGAGCGAGACGAAGCGCAGGACGCGCGAGGGACGAAGGTCGAGCGGGGTCACGGGCCGCCCATTATACGGGGGAGCGGGCCTCGAGTGTCAGGGAGTGCGCAGGGTGTCAGGGACCTGTCAGCCGCCCGCTCATCTCACCATCGGACGCGGGTGATGCGGTCCGGCGAGCGTCGCCGACCATTGATAGAGGACCCGGGAGCCCATGAGGGCGAGCGGTGCGGCGCCCAAGGCGATGCAGGTGAGGACGACAGGCTGCAGCCACAACACAGGCGGCGCCCCGGGGTCGACCGAGGGGGACGTCACCGGGAGCGGGTCGGGCATCGTCCGGGCGAGCCACGCGGCGAGCTGCACCGCCCCGCTCGAGGCGAGGGCGAACAAGGCATCGCCCCGCCAGACCAGAACCGAAGCCAGGAGCATCGCCAGCAGCGAGGCCGGTTCGAGTGCGAGCCTCACCCACCAGGGCACGGTCTGGAAGTAGGGGAGCAGTTCGGTGACCGGGATGTGCGCCCGCGCCTGCGGCGTCATCGCCACCCGGGCCATGACCCTCGCGGAGAACCCGGCGGGCGCCGGAGTCGTCCGCGTGGCGAGGAGCGTCTCCAGCTCGTCCACGGCGCCGAGCGCGGCGGAGCAGTGCGCGCAGATGCGCGCGTGCGCCATCGCCTCGACGTAGCGCTCGGGGGCGCCGCCGTCGTCGAGCCAGCGCTCGAGCTCACCACAAGTCATCGCGTCTCCTCATCATCGCCGGATGACGACTGCGGCGTCTCCGGACCCTCCTCACGCGTCCACCGGGTACGGAGCGCCGTGCGCGCGCGGCTGAGATGGGTCTTCACCGTGTTCTCCGGCATGCTCAGGATCTTCGCCACCTCCGCCACCGAGCGGTCCTGATAATAATAGAGCGTCACCACCGTCCTGGGTACATCCGGCAGCCCTGCGACCAGCCGCTCGAGCCGCGCCGACCGCTCCCGCGCATCCGGGTCCGGCCCGGCCGCCTCGGCCGGCATCTCCTCGATCCCTTCGCCGCTCGACTCGCGGTTCCGCCTCGACTTGAGCACCGCGGCCCGGTCGAACGCCTGCCGGGCGACGATTCGATAGAGCCAGCTCGAGAACGCCGAGTCGCCGCGAAACCTCGGCAGCGACCGCCATGCCCGCACCAGCGCGTCCTGGGCGACCTCCTCGGCGTCGCTGGTCGACTTTAGAATTCGCAGCGCCAGCGCGTAAGCGCGGTCGCCGTGGCGCCCGACCAGCAGCCCGAACGCCGCCTCGTCGCCCCCCTGGGCTCGCCGGACGAGCTCGCGATCCTCCTCGCGCTCGGCCTCCGTCACCGACTTGGACCGGTCAGGGGCTGGCAGGGGTTTCACCTCCTGGGGCCCGTCCAGGCCCGGGAGGACCGGGCCTGAAACCGGCCACCGCCGCGCGGCCGTCTCAGGGGATGAAGCGCACGAAGACGGCCGCCGGCGGGACCGGCAGCTGGAACCCCCCAACCAACCGGACAAGGAGCCGCCATGTGGATCAGCAGTTTCATCACAGGGGAAATGATCGCGATCGTCGCCCTGTCCATCCCGATCGTTGCCATCGTGGGCGGCATCACCGCCGGCATCATCAAAAGCTTGGGGCGACAGCGCCTGATCGAGCTGGCACAGCGCGAGCGGATCGCCGCCATCGAGCGAGGCGTGGACCCTGCGAAGCTCGCACCGCTGTCGGTCACGGCCCTCGATGACGACCCCGAAACCTGGACCATGTCTCAGTTCGACCGCGACCGGAGGCGAGCGCAGGGTCTCCTGATCGGCGGGATCGTAACCCTGGCGGTGGGTGTCGGGCTCATGGCGGTCCTTGTCATCGTCCATGACCACGACAAGGTGTGGGCATTCGGCATCATCCCCGCGACCATCGGCATCGCGCTGCTCCTGAGCTCGTTCCTGGTTCGCCCCAAGGGCAACGGCGGCGGATCATCCCTGCCCCCGCAGTCCAGCTAGATCGCACCGCCGCGCCCGGGGTTCGCCCCGGGCCGCGGTGCGATGTCCGACCAGGGAGTGTACCCGACCATGATCGATGAAGGAGAGTTCGTGGCGCTGCTGGTGATCTGGCTCGCGTTCATGAGCGTCATCGGAGTCTACGCCGTGCGCATCGGTCTCATGCTGCGCGAACAGCGCATCATGGAGCGCGCCTACCGGCTGAGACTCGCGACGCTGCGCGGCAAGTCGGTGCGGGAGATGGCCGGGACGAGCGGGAGCTGAGCTACGGCAGGCGCGGCGGCTCCGTTCATGGCTCTGCTCGTTACATTGTAACGCGGAACGT
Organism: Candidatus Eiseniibacteriota bacterium; assembly: GCA_046716125.1. Taxonomy (GTDB): domain Bacteria; phylum Eisenbacteria; class RBG-16-71-46; order RBG-16-71-46; family RBG-16-71-46; genus WS-11. Next base: position 13,291 of record JBKJXJ010000244.1, on the reverse strand, counting down.
TACGTGTTACGATTAGCCGTGTGTCGATTCTCCGGTTCAGGCACAAGGGCTTGGAGCGCTTCTTTCTCCGTGGCACAACTGCAGGCATTCAGGCCAAGCATACTCAGAAACTGCGCCTGATCCTGGGTCGACTGAATGTGGCGACCGAGCCCCGAGATCTCGGTCTCCCGGGCCTGGGTTTGCATCCCCTTAAGGGCGAGAGAAGGGGATCTTGGGCCGTGAGCGTGAGCGGGAACTGGCGGATCACGTTTGCCTTCTCAGGGCCCTGATGCCATCCATGTTGACTACGAGGACTATCACTAGAGGGATCCCCATGAAGATGCACAACCCTCCCCATCCGGGCGAAGTGCTTCGGGAGCTTTGCTTCGAGCCCCTTGGTCTGACGGTCACCGAGGCCGCAAACGCCCTCGGAGTCAGCCGGAAGACTCTCTCGAGCATTCTCAACTGCCGGGCGGGAATCAGCCCGGAGATGGCCGTCCGCCTGTCCATCGCCTTTGGAACCACGGCGGAGAGTTGGCTCGGGCAGCAGCTCCAGTTCGACCTCGCGAAAGCCGAGGCGAAGCGCCGATCGCTAAGAGTGAAGAAGCTCGCCGCAGCTTGACCTTGCCGGATCGCATCGCGAGCAGCCGATGCGAGGCTCGCGGGGCCGCCGCGAATGAAGCGACTACCGCGCCACCGTCCCCGATCGCAGCTCCAGCCACTGCACCCGCTCGCGGTAGAGCTCGGCGTCGAGCTGCGCGAGCGCCTCGTAGCGCTTGCGGTGGCAGGTCAGGATGATGATCTGGTGCCGGAGCGAGAACTGCTCCATGAGCAGCCGCATCCCGGTGCGCGTGCGCCCGTCGTCGCTGCTCGCGAACGGGTCGTCGAGCAGGAGCGGCAGCGGCGAGTGCCCGCGTGAAAGGTACTCGCTGATCGCCAGCCGCGCGGCCAGATAGAGCTGGTCCTTCGCCCCCGCCGAAAGGTGCAGATCGGCCTTGCCGCGCGAGACCTGCTGGCCCCCCGGGAGCCGCACCGAAAAGTCCAGATCCTCGCCGAAGCGCAGCTGCTCGATCCCGGTGCCGAACGTATCGAGCACTTCCTTGATGCGCTCGTTCAGGAACTCGGCCCAGCGCCGGTGCGTGTCGGTGGCGACCTGCTGGATGGTGTCGCGGGAGAGCTCGATCGCCGCCTTGAAGCGGCGCGCACGATCGAGCGCCTGGGCGACCCGCTCGCGCTGCGCCGACTTGTCGGGGTGCTCCTGGTGATAGCGGCGGGAGACCTCCTCCACCTCGAGGCGCAGATCGGTGCGCCGCTGCTGGAGCCCGTCCAGGGCCTCGCGCAGCTTGCGGCTCTCGGTCTCGATGTCGAGCGGCGTGCGGACCGACGCCCCCGAGCCCGAGGCATCCGCCGATTCGGCCGCGACCGGCTGCTCGGCATCCAGCATCTCAAGCTGTGATTCGATCTCGGCGAGCCTGCCGGGCGGCAGCAGCCGGCGCTCCGCCTGCGGGATGAGCTCGGTCGTGAGCAGCGCGTAGCGCGACTGCGCCTGCATCTTCTCGGCCAGCCCCCTGGCGTGCTCCTCGAAGGACCGTCCCGGGTCGTACTCGATCCCGACCGACGTCAGGATCCGCACCGCGCGCTCCTTGAGACCGGAGACGGTCGCCTCGGCCACGCGCCGCTCGTCGTCCAGCCAGCCCCACCCGGCCTCGAGCTCGCCCAGGCCCTTGCGCAGCGCGATGCACTGGCGGATCGCCTGCGCCACGCGATCCAGCTCGGTGGGGTGCGGCGCGCCGCCGCCGAACGGGGCGAGCAGCGCGGTCGCCACGGCGACCCCGGCCTTGCGCCGCGCCTCGAGATCGGCGAGCCGCTCCTGGGCGCGCAGCGCCGGGGCGCTGTCCGCCATGACGCGGTTGTACTCGCTCCACTCGCGCAGCATCTCGACCTGGTCGCGATATCCCATCGCGGCCGACAGCTCGCCCAACTCGACGCTCGACTCCGCGCGGCGGTCGCGCATCTGGTTGAGCCGGCGCTGCGCCTCGGTCAGCCGACGCAACGCTTCCTTGCGGTCGCCCGCGCGCGCATGGCCGCCGGTCAGGATGAGCATGAGGCCGATTGCGAGCATCACCCCACCGACGCCGAGCAGCGAGATCCACTGGCTCGGCGGCGCGCCCAGCCGCTGCAGCATCACGCCCGTGACCACCCCCGCCAACCCGAGCGCGGTGAGCAGCCAGACCGGCATCCGCCAGCGGTTCCTGAGCGCGTCGATCTCGCGCAGTTCCTCGGTGCTCTCGGTGCGGGCCTGCTCCAGCTTGGCCACCTCGGTGTGGTAGACCAGCGCCCGCTCGGACTGCGAGCGCAGCAGCCGCTGCTCGGACTCGGAGCGCCCACCGAACTTGGCGCTCAGCTGCTGGATGCGTTCCGGATCGTGCCCCTGGCTCGCCAGCGACTCGCGCAGCGTGAACACCGCCGTGCGCACGCTCGAGTCCTCCTCGGCCAACTGACGCAGCTCGGAGGCGAGCGTCACGCAGCGGTCGGCGTCGGCCGGACCCGCGGTGGCATACGCCGCGAGGTCACCCATCTCGGCCTCGCGCTTCTTGCGCTCGCGCGCCAGTTCGTCCTGCTTGCGCGTCTCGAGTGCCGCGAGCTGGCGCACCGCCTCCTCGTGCCGCGTGACGGCCTCGCGGAAATCATTCTCGGCATTCGGCGGCAGCCCGGCCGCCGGTGCCAGGATCTCCGCCGCGGTGCGCAGGCGCTCGAGTTCGGCGCGCTGCTTCGCGTACTCGGCGATCTGGCGCCGCAGGTCGCCGGCGAGCGTGTCGCGCCGCTCGTGGTCGAGGCCGCGCATCCGCTCGCGCGAGGCCTGCTCTTCGTCGGTGAGGCGGACGAGCGCCTCGAGCGGGGCGCCGATCTGCGCGAAGTCATGCTCCAGGGCATTGATCTCGGTCTCGAGCGTCGTGTGCTTCAGCTCGAGCCGCTGGATGGCGGTGTCCACGGTGCCGGTGGACTCGACTTCGGGCACGGTGTACTTGCGCACCGCACCCTCCAGAACGCGCAGCGCCTCGGTGGCGTTGGTGTCGCCGCCCCGCGTGTCGGCCGCATTCTCGAGCCGGGCATGGAGCGTCGAGCCGCGGCGCGCGCGCTCGTCGGTCGGGACGACGCCGTCGAGCTCGTCCTGGCGCACCAGCGCGCACTTGGCGAACTCCTCCGCGTCGAGACCGGTCAGCCTTCGTCCCACCGGGAACTCGGTCTTGCCCTCGCGGAACTCGACCGTGACTTCCTGCCCACGAGCGTTCCACACCGCGACCGTGCCGCGATCGAAGTCGCGGGTGATCGTGAATTGCTCGCCCTCGCTCTCCACTTCGAGCTCGACACGGTACGGACCGCCGTCCCACGGCCGCCAGCGGTCGAGCGGCGTCATGACGCGATGCGTGCGCTTGTCGTCGTCCAGGCCGTAGAGGGCCGCCGCGACCGCGGCGAGCAGCGTGGACTTGCCGCGCTCGTTGTCGTCGAGCAGCACGGTGACCCGCCCGGGATCGAACGCGAACTCGCCCTTGAGCGCGCCGAAGCCGTCCACCTTGAGCCGCAGGAGCTTCATGACCGCGCGGCCCCGGCCGTCATTCGCCCAGCTCCTCGTATGCCGGGACGACCTCGCGCAGGCGGAAGGCGTCGAGGCCGTAGTAGAGCGCGCTCTCGATCACCGCGCGCTGGGCGGGATCGTCCGTCTGGTCGCGCTGCTCCAGCAGCGTGCGCGCGAACCGCTCCTCGGTGGTGCCGGCATCCCCCACCCGGTAGGCGTCGAGATCGTAGTCGGGGCGCAGGCGCCTGAGGTCGAAGCGCAGGTGGAAGGCCCGCGTGCGCAGCTCGGGCCCGGGCGCGGAGAAGCGCACACCTCGCGCGATCCGGCCGGAGAGGCGCACGGTGACGATGTCGTCCTCACGGACATCGGTATCATCGAGCGCCCGCAGGACGCGGCGCTCGACCTGCTCGGGGCTCGTGGCGCCGGAGATCTCCACCGTCAGGTCGTGGACCCGGCGCGAATCCAGCTCCACGAACTCGACCTCTACGAACGGCTGGCGCCGGCCATACTCGATGCGCACCTCGAGCGCACCGTGCGGGCCGATCTCGGTCGCGTCCACCGCCGCCGCCGAGCCCGCGTAGGCGAGCCGCACGCCGGCCGCCGCCCCATGCTTGCTCTCGAGCTGGGAAGCCGTGTGATAGTGACCGACGGCGACATAGGCGAAGGGTCCGGCCGTGACCTCCTGGTCCGAGAACGGCGCCGTCATCTTCTGCCCCGGCGGGCACTGCCCTTCGCGCGATCCGTGGACCAGCGCGATGTCGAAGCCGGCCGGATCCCCGGGCGGAAGCGCCGCCAGGGCCCTTGCCACGAGCGGGCGCTCGTGCGATTCCACGTTGGCGGTGAAGCAGCGACCCCATATCCGCACCCCGGGGAGCGTTTGGATGGCGCGCTGGCTGAAGGACGGCGTGGCGAACACGTGCACGTGGGCGGGCCAGCGCATCGCCCGTGCCTGGAGCAGGCGTTCGTTCCAGTAGAGGCTGCTCTCGGAATAGGGATCGTGATTGCCGGGGGAGATCAACACCGGAGGACAGCCGGTCACATCGAACACACCGAGGGCGAACGCGAGCGTGGCGGCATCCACCCCCTCCTGGTCGAACAGGTCGCCGGGGATGAGGATGGCGTCCACGCCGCGCTCGATGGCTTCGAGCACGACGTGATCGAGCACCGTGCGCTGGTCGCGGCGGCGCTCCTCGCGCCGGTCGGCCGGGAGCCACCGGAACGGGGCGCCGAGGTGAAGGTCCGAGACCTGAAGGAATCGGGCGAGGGCCATGAGGACGGGTCGTCTCCGCGTCGTGGGGCTGGAGGGCGCAACATAGCAGGCCGCTTTGCGCCCGGCAACGCGTTGATGCTGGAGGGGTTTTGCCACTACGATGGCCGCCTCACGATGAGCCCCGAGCCCCGCCACATCACACTCGTGCATTCGTGCCGTCTGCAGGCACTCAGGTTGATCGCCGTGCTGATCGCCCTGGGCACGCTCGCCGCACCCGTGGCCGCGCACGCCGACTCCGACGCCGGCCGCGCGCGAACGGAGCGGCCACTGGTCCGGCTGTCGCGCTCCGATGCCTGGTTCGGCGTCGCGACCATCGTCGGGGCCGGCGCCGTAGCATTCGCCGATCACGAGCTGCGCGAGCGCGCGCTCGCCACCGACAGCGACGGGGCGCGACACCTGGCGAGCGCCGCCCAGCCTTTCGGTGCGCCCGAGGTGGTGGGTTCCGCACTCCTGCTGGGCTACCTCGCCGGGCGGGCGCTCGACCGTCCCGCGCTCGCTTCGGCGAGCGCGAGAGTCGGCATCCCGGTCGCGGTCGCCGCGGTGACCACCATGGGGTTCAAGCTCGCGATCGGCCGGGTCCGACCCGAGGACTCGGCGGCGGAATCGGATCCCTATCAGCCGCTCTCCGGCCACGCATCGTTCCCGTCCGGACACGCCGCGCTGGCGTTCGCCACCGCGACCGCATTGGACCGAGAGACCGATGCGCGCTGGGTGCCGTGGGTCGCCTATCCTATCGCCGCGCTGGTCGGCTGGTCGCGGGTGCGCGATGACAAACATTGGACCAGCGACACGGTCGCGGGCGCGGCGCTCGGCGCATGGACCGCCGCGAAAACGCATGACGCGTTACGCAAGCGCGCCGGGCGGGCGGGGAGACTCGGGGTGCGGCTCGATGGCGGAAACGGGACCATCCGCAGCGCAGTGCGGCTATCCTTCTGAACCGATCGACTCGAATGCGGAGACCGGCCATGGCGAATGAGACACCGAACCCGATCGACTTAGGCGTCACCATCGGGCACGTCCATCTCAGGGTGGCCGACCTCGAGCGTTCGCTCGCCTTCTACTGCGGCGTGCTCGGCTTCGAGGTGACCGCGCGCATCCCCGGCGCCGCGTTCATCTCGGCGGGGGGCTATCACCACCACCTCGCCCTCAACACCTGGGGAAGCCTGGGCGGCTCACCCCCACCGCCCGGGACGACCGGCCTCTACCACGTCGCCATCCTCTATCCCACCCGCGCCGCCCTCGGCGCTGCCCTGAGCCGGCTGCGCCAGGCCGGAATCCCTCTCGATGGCGCCTCGGACCACGGCGTGAGCGAGGCGCTCTACCTGCACGATCCGGACGGGAACGGCCTCGAGCTCTACCGCGACCGCCCGCGCGCGGAATGGCCGCGCGATGCGCAGGGCAACCTCGCGATGGTCATCGAACCGCTCGACGTCGAGGGACTGCTGCGGGAGGAAGCGCCGAAGGGATGAACGCGGCCTGAGTCACGGCGCCCGCTCAGCGCGCCGGCGGCGCCCCCTGCGCCTGCCTCGCCTCGTAGCGCGCGATCTCGTCCAGGACATTCCGCGCGTCGGCGTTGGTGGGATCGCGGCGCAGCATCTCGGTCGCCACGCGCTTCGCCTCGGGCACGTCGCGCAGGCGCATCAGGGCGGTGACCAGTCCCAGCCAGCCGAGCTGGTTCCCCGGGTCCTTCTCGAGCAACCGGCGATAGGCGTCACGCGCGGTGTGGTCATCTCCCGCTTCGGCCGCGGAGACCGCCCACTCGTGGAGGATGCGCGGGCTGGGCGAGGTCTCGGCGGCCTTCGCGAACGCCGCCTGAGCCTCGGCGAAGCGTTCCAGGCGGTAGCTGCGGATGCCGAGGTAGTCCCAGGTGGTGCCGCGCTGGGCCGGCGGGCGCTCCGGCGGCGCGGTGACGAACGCTCGCACACGCGCGAGGCCGCGCACATCGTCGCTGTGCACCACCAGCCACTGGATCGCGGGGACCGCGACGCCGACCGTGACGGTCACCGCCAGCCACGCGAACCGGCGCGATTCGCGCAGCGTCTCCCCCACCAACCACGCGGCGATGAGTGAGAGCGCCACACCGGTCGCGGCGAAGTCGTCCCAGTCGCGGAACAATCCCTGCGCGGGATGGATGAACAACATCACGCCGACGAACGGGAGCGCCAGGATCGCGAGCGTCAGCGCCTCCTGCCCGCGTCCCGGCCGACGGCCGAGGAACGCCGCGATGACCGGGATCGCGAGCGCCAGCGGCGAGAGCATGAGCAGCAGGCTCGCCAGATCCCAGCTCCGCGTGCCGGCGAGTGCGGCGCCCAGCATGCCGCCCTGCGCACGCACCTCGGGCGGCGCGAAGTGGACGGCGGTGTCGGTGTTCATCACCGTGCCGATGATGCGCGGCAGCATGATCGCGAGCGCGACGATCGGAAGCGCAAGGGCGATGAGGACCCCGGGCCGCCTCCACGCGCCGCCCCGCCCGTGCCGCGCGAACCACAGCCCCCACACCAGCGCCAGCGCCGGGTAGATGCCGAGCGCCGAGCGGTGGAGCGCGATCCCAAGGGCCGCCGCGATCCCGAGCGGTAGCAGCCCGCGCCCGGTGCGCAACGCGGCGACGGCGCTCACGCCCGCCAGCGCCACCAGCACGGTCATCTCCGCGAACGCCTTGCCGAAGCCGGTGAACATGCCGAGGTAGCCGCCGAACAGCACCACCGCGGCGCACGCGAATGCGGCGGCGCCGCGCAGTTCGAGCCGGCGCGCGAACGTCGCGGCCAGCGCCCCGAGGGTCGCGGCCTCGACCACGCCGAGCAGCCGCGCGGCCCCGTTCGCGTCCATCAGGTGCGCGGTCGTGAGCCGAAGCGGCAGCGTGTAGTGCAGGAACACGTCGAGCGGCAGCGCCTGCGGGAAGAGCACCCCGGGCCGCTCGGCGATCTCGACCGTGCCCTGGCGCAGCAGGAAGTCGCCGACGAACCGCACACGGTCGGGCGCGAGCCACGCGATGACCGCGGCCGCGAACGCCCAGGCGGCCGCGGTGAGCACGGGCGAGCGCGCGATCCCATCGCCCCAGCGGGCGAGCATGGGCTGCGCGCGGCGCGCGAGCGCGGGCAGGAGGGCGAGCGCGGCGACCAGCCACAGCCCCCAGCCCGCGACCGGCGCGAGGAAGCGATGGAGCCCGAACGGCCAGAGCCACGTGCCGGGCACGAACGTATACGCCGCCCGCGCGGCGACCAGGACGCCAAGCACGACCCAGAGCGCGATCGCGGCGCGGTCGGTGGCGGCATCGGGCGCGAGGGTCGCCCGTGCGTGCGCGGGCGTCGCGGCGGGCCGCTCCTTAGTCCCGCCGCGACGCAGAGCGGACCGGCGCTTCGGCATGCCTACCGCCCCGCCCCGGCGCGTTCCACTTCCGCCCGATCCACCTGCGCCAGGATCCGCAGCACCTGGGGATCGCCGGGCCTGAGCCGCAGCAGCCCTTGGGCGGCGCGCCGGCATTCCCGGAGGTCGCCCAATCGCCACGAGGCGGTGGCGAGACCGTACCAGCCCCGCGTCTCCTTCGGAGCGATCGCGAGCAGGCGGCGATAGACGTCCTGTGCCGCGCGGTCGTCGCCGCGCTGCTGCTCGGCCAGCGCCCACTGGAGGAGCACGCGAGGACTGGGGGAGAGTTCGGCCGCCTTCGCCATCGCCGAGGCCGAGCTCTCCCACCGGTCGAGCTGGGCGTAGCGGATGCCGAGGAAGTCCCAGGTCTTGGCGCGCTCCGACTCGGATCGGACCGGCGGTTCGCGCAGGTAGGTCTCGATGCGCTCCAGGGCGCGCATGCGATCGGCGTTGTGCATGAGCCACTGCACCGATGGCGCCGCCGCGCCCAGCACCGCCGGCACGCACAACCACGCCCACCCGCGAGCACCTCGCGCCGCGAGCGACACCAGCCACGCGGTCATGAGCGAGAGCGAGACCGCCGCCGCCGTGAAGTTGTCCCAGTCGCGGAACATGCCCTGGGGCGGATGGATGAGCAGCAGCATCGCGAGCCAGGGTAGCGCGAGCGATGCGAGCAGCGCCCCCTCGCGCGCGTGGACGCCCCAGCGCCCGAGCGCGAGCAGCCCCAGCGGGAGTGCCAGGGCGAGCGGCGAGAGCAGCCCGATCACGTTGAGGAGATCGGCCGCCCGTGCGCCGGCGAACATGGCGGCGAGGATCCCGCCCCGGCTCACGACCTCGGGGGGCGTGAAGTGCACCGGGTCCATGGTCGCGAAGGTGCCGATGATGCGCGGCAGCATGACCGCGAGCGCCAGGAGCGGGAGCCCGATCGCGACCCAGTTCTGCGGCCGCGACCAGCGTACGCGCGGATCCTTCGCCCGCGGCGCCAGGATCGAGCACAGCACCAGCGCCGGGAGCAGCCCCAGCGTCGAGCGATGCAGCACGAGTCCGAAGGTGACGCAGATCGAGAGCGGCAGGAGCCCCCGCCCCTCGCGGATGACTCGGAGCCCGAACACCGCCACCGCGATGGTGAGCAGCGAGACCTCGGCGATCGCCTTGCCGTAGCCTGTGAACATCGCCAGGTAGCCGCCGAAGAACACCACCGAGGCGCTGGCGATCGCATAGGCGCCCCGCTGTCCCAGGGCGCGCGCGAACGCGACCGCCAGCACCGCGAGCAGCCCGCACTCGAGGGCGCCGATGATCCGGGCGGTGGTGTTCACGTCCAGCTTCAGCCCGGTGTCGAGGGCGCGCAGGATCCCGTAGTGGAGGAACACGTCGAGCGGGAGCGCCTGCGGGAACAGTCCCGAGGGCTTGAGGGCGCGCTCGGCGGTGCCGAACCGCAGCAGGAAGTCGCCGACGAAGCGCACACGGTCGGGGAATACCCAGGCGAGCGCCGCCGCGGCCGCGGCCGGAAGCCCGTACGCCAGAGCGTTGGAGCGCTCGAACCTGCGCCCGAGCGCCGCGAGCGGTTTGAAGAGCAGGCCGGCCACCGGCGGGATGAGCGTAAGTGCCGAGAGCGCCCATAGCGTCCAGCCGGCCACCGGCGGGACGAAGCGGAGCAGATCGAACCCCCAGCCCCACATCGTGGGCACGAACGCGAACGCGGCGCGCGCGACGGCGAGCGCGATGAACCCGAGCCAGAGCGCCATGGCCGCGCGCCCGGCCCGGACCACCGGCGCGGCGACGTGGGTCTCGTGCCGTCCAGAATCGATCCGGACGCCCCCGGGGACACGCGCACTACCGGCCATGGGAACTCCCCGGAGCGAGCGCGCCGGATCGCCGGCGCTCACTCCCCGACTTCAGCATCCGCCAGGTAGTAGATCGCGTCCGGCGCGGGGACTCGGACCGCGCGTGTCCAGACCGACATCAATGCCGAGCCCGCGAGCCGTTCGAGCAGCCACGGGCGCGGGCGGCGGAACTCGAGCAGGCGGAGTCTCGCATCCGGCGCGATGCCCGAACGACGGCGCGCCTCGGCGATCGCGGCTTCGAGCCCGCCGATCTCGTCCACCAGCCGGTGGCGGAGCGCGTCCTCACCCATCCACACCCGGCCCTGCGCCACGGAGTCCACCTGCGCCCACTCGAGGCCGCGCCCGTCGGCCACCTTGGACACGAAGCCGCGGTAGTAGTCGAGGATCGCCGAGTCGGCCGAGGCCTGGATCTCGCGGTCCCAGTCGCGGCCCAGCGAGGTGCCGCGCATGTAGCGTCCGCGCTCGAACGCATCCTGCCGCACGTCGTGCTTCGCGTACCAGCCTTCAAGCGAAGGCTTGAGGGTGAGCACGCCGATCGAGCCGGTGCGCGTGTGCCGGTCGGCGAAGATGCGATCGCCGTGCGCCGCGATGTAGTAGCCGCCGCTCGCCGCGACCCCTCCCATCGAGACGATGAGGGGCTTCTTCGTCTCGCGCTTGAGCCGCTGGACCGCGTGGTCGATCAGGTTCGACGCCAGCGCCGAGCCGCCGGGGCTCTCGACCCGCAGCACCACCGCGCGCACCTCGGGGTGGCGGAACGCGCGCTCGAGCTGGGCGATGACCGTCTGCGCTCCCATGTAGGGGCCGTTGAAAAGGTCGTTCCCGCTCCGCCCGGTCTCGATCGCCCCGCTCGCGTACACCACGGCGATCCGTGTCGGGATGGTCCACGCGCGAACGACCGGCGGGTTGCGCGAAAGGTTCACCGTGCGCGGCTTGTCGCCCAGCGCGGCGAGGCGGCCGAGCATCCGAAGCGCGTCCTCGCGGTAGCCGACCGAGTCCACCAGCCCGGCGCTCGCCAGGTCAGCCGACGTCCAGCGGCGGCCGTCGAGAATGGTGAGCAGGCGCGCGCGATCCATGCGCCGGTCGGCCGCCACGGTCGAGACGAACAGCTCCTGCGCCACATCGAGGTTGTGCTCGATCGCCTCGCGATCCGCCCGCGATGTCGAGTCCACGCTGTAGCCGCGATAGGCGGACTTGTAGCGCCCGTGCGAGCTGCGGTCGATGCGGATGCCCCAGTCGTCGAGCAGCTCGCGGTAGTAGCGGCGCTCGGCGCGCAGTCCGAGCCCGACGAAGTAGGCCTCCTCACTCGCCACGACGCGGTCGCAGGCCGCGGCCAGGTAGAGATCTCCGCGCCCGCCGCCCTGCTCCAGGTACGCGACCACGGGCTTGCCCGCCCGGCGCAGGCGCGCGATGCGCGGCCGCAGCTCCTCGAGCTGGGCCATGTTGGACACCCCGCGCAGGTCCAGCAGCACGCCGCGCGTGAGCGGATCCTCGAGCGCGCGCTCGAGCTGCTTGTGGATCGGCCCCGCGGCGCGCGCGCTTGTGCCGCCCCCGGTGATCGTGAACCCCGAGAGCGCGTCGTCGCCCAGCATCCCCCCGACCGGGACCAGCGCCACCCGCCGCAGCCGCGAGCCGGTGAAGACGCTGCGCTCCTCGCCCTTGTGCAACGAAAGCGCGTGGGTGGCGGCGATCCGGTCCTTGTCGCGCTCGTACGCCGCGTGCCCGTGGTATCCGCCCCCGACCCCGCCCAGGCCGAATCCGAGCTGGAAGCCGCCGTGATCCTGGATCGCGCCGCGCACGACGACGCCGTTCCGCACCTCGAGCTCGGCCCCCAGCCGGACGCGAGCCTGGCGTCGGGTCGCGGCTTCGGCCATGAGCAGGTCGGCCGTAAGGGTCAGGCGCGGGCCGCGCTCGTCGGCGCGCCTGCGCGCGAGCGCGAGCGGACGGACTCCGATCCCCACGCTGTACTCGCGCGCGAGAAGTTCGCCGAGGAAGCGGGTCTGGAACAGGTGATCCGCGACCGCCCCGATCGAGAGCCAGGGCGCCGGGCGGGAGAGCAGCCCCATCTTATAGTCCGTCGCGCGGCCATCGCCGCCCTTCTCCCGCAGACGGGTGACGGAGAACCCGCTGCGCAGGCGGTCCTTGCCGCCGGCGAACCCCAGCGTCCACGCGCGCGGCCCCTCATCCGGGAACCAGATCGCCAGGCCCGCGCCGCCCTTGGAGTAGGCGCCACGGTAGAGCCGCCCGGTCGGCTCGAGGTTGGTCATCGCGATGAGCAGCTCCGAGGGGTAGCGGAGCCCGCCGGCCGCCGGGTTGAGCGTGAAGCCCGAGGCCCCGTCGGTCGTGGCCACGCTCTCGTTGCCGTAAAGCGTCAAGGGGAACTCGGGCGTGGGCGCCGCGGCGACCGGCAGCGGCGCGAGCGCCAGCGCGGCGTTCAATGTGAGGGCAAGACGTGTCATCCGTGACATGAGTGAACCTCCGCGCGCGCCTCCGGTGCACCGTTACTGAGAGGCGGTGACCCCGATGCGCGGGCAATGGGAAGCGAGCGCACAGGCGGAGCAACGCGGTTTGCGCGCCACGCACACCTTGCGTCCGTGCAGGATGAGCCAGTGAGAGAAGACCGACCAACGCTCGCGCGGCAGGATCGGCATGAGCGCGAACTCGACCTTGACCGGATCGGTCTCGCGCGTGAGACCGAGCCGCTTCGAGAGCCGGCCCACGTGGGTGTCCACGACGATCCCGGGGATGCCGAAGGCGCTCCCGAGCACGACGTTCGCCGTCTTGCGCCCGACGCCGGGGAGCGCGGTGAGCTCATCGAGCGTGCGCGGCACCTCGCCCCCGTGCCGGACGAGGATGCCGGCGCAGCAGGTCTGGATGGACTTGGCCTTGTTCCGGTAGAACCCGGTCGAACGCACCATCTCCTCGAGCTCGGCGCGATCGGCGCCGGCGAACGAGGCGGCGTCAGGGTACCGGGCGAACAGGGCCGGCGTCACCATGTTCACGCGCTGGTCGGTGCACTGTGCCGAGAGGATGGTGGCGATCAGCAGCTGGAGCGCGTTCTCGTGGCGGAGCGCGGTCTGGGCGTCGGGGTAACCGCGATCGAGGAGGTCGAGCATCTCGGCGACCCGGGCGGGTTCGGGCGGGGCGAACCGCGGGCGGCGTGTGGCGCGGGCGGGCGGACTTTTCGCGGACGTGGGTCGTGCGCCCCGCGGCGCGTGGCGCTTGGCGCTCGGGCGAGCGCGCTTGCCGGCGGACGCGGCG
>JBKJXJ010000243.1:0-2880 GCA_046716125.1 Candidatus Eiseniibacteriota bacterium | reverse complement strand
GATCCAGCGGGTGATCGGCCGGCTCGAACTCGAGCGGCAACGCGCAGTGCGGCGTTTCCAGCGGCTGGCCGCCGCCCTCATCGATCCCCCGCGAGACGCGGCGCCGGTGGCGCCGGAGGGTGGCGCGTTCGCGGCCCAGGCCGCACCGGTCGAGACTGCGGATCCGGATCCGGCAGTCGAGCCGCCCGGGAATGGCGCCGCCGGGCGTGAGCATGCTCGGACCCGGGATGCGCGACGGGATCCCCGCGACGAGCGATGGGATCGGATGGCGACCTGGCTCGAGCAAACGCCGCGCAAGCCCTGAGCGACGCGGGCCTCCGGTCCGGGCGACGGGTTCGCCACCCGGAGGGCGCCCGGGACGGATTTGCAGGGACGTGCCTCGTCCCGGCAGTCCGTGCTCGATTCGTCCGCCGCCACCCGGTACTCTGGCGGCGCCTCGCCGGGTTCGGCGACGCGGGTGAAGGACATTCACGGGAGGACGATTGAAAGAGCTTCGTTCCTGGACCATCAAGGACTCCGCCGCACTCTATAATGTCGCCGGCTGGTCGAGCGGCTACTTCGGCATCAACGCGGCCGGCCACGTCGAGGTGACCCCCTCGGGCCCGGAAGGCCCCCGCCTCGATCTTCACGACCTGGTGCAGGATCTCCAGCGCCGCGGTCTCGGCTTGCCGCTGCTCATGCGGTTCTCCGACATCCTCCGCAGCCGCGTGCAGGCGCTGGTCGGGTGCTTCGACAGCGCGATCCGCGAGTACGGCTACCGCGGCCGGTATCGCGGGGTCTATCCGATCAAGGTCAACCAGCAACATCAGGTGGTCGAGGAGCTGGTGGAGTTCGGCCGCCCTTATGGCCTCGGGCTCGAAGCCGGCTCGAAGCCCGAACTGCTCGCCGCCGTCGCGCTGCTCGATAGCCCGGACGCGCTGCTGGTGCTGAACGGCTACAAGGACGTCGACTACGCCGAGACCGCCCTGCTCTCGCAGAAGCTGGGCCGCCATCCGATCGTGGTCATCGACCGCTACCGCGAGCTCGAGGTGCTGCTCCAGGTGTCACGCCGGCTCGGGATCCGTCCCCACATCGGCGTTCGGGCCAAGCTGACGACGCGTGGGGCCGGCAAGTGGATGGAGTCCACCGGCGACCGGTCCAAGTTCGGCCTCACCGCGACCGAGCTGGTGATGCTGGTCGAGAAGCTGCGCGAGGCCGACATGCTGGATTGCCTCGAGCTCCTCCACTTCCACATCGGGTCGCAGATCTCCTCGGTGCGGGCGATCAAGGACGCGATGAAAGAGGCGTGCCGGATCTACGTCGAGTTGGCCGCCGCCGGCGCCGGGCTCAAGTTCCTCGACGTCGGCGGCGGGCTGGGCGTGGACTACGACGGCTCCTCGACCAACTGGTCCTCGTCCACCAACTACACGATGCAGGAATACGCCAACGACGTGGTGTCCGCGGTCCAGGAGGCCTGCGAGACCGCGGGCATCCCGCATCCGGACATCCTGAGCGAATCAGGTCGCGCGCTCGTGGCGCACCACTCGGTGCTGGTGTTCAACATCCTCGACGTGAACGAGGTCATCGCGGGCCAGGCCCCGCCGGAAGTCGCTCCGGACGAGCACGCCGTGATCCACCAGTTGCTCGAATCCTGGCGTTCGATCTCGCGCAAGAACTTCCAGGAGGCCTACCACGACGCCCTTCAGCTCAAGGAAGAGGCGACCAACCTGTTCAACGTGGGACTGCTGGATCTCAAGGGACGCGCCCGTGTCGAACAGCTCTTCTGGGGCTGCTGCGAGGCAATTCTAAAAATCATCCGCGAGCTGGACTACGTCCCGGACGACCTCGAGGGGCTCGAGAAGGGGCTGGCGGACACCTACTACGGCAACTTCTCGGTGTTCCAGTCGGCGCCCGACCACTGGGCGGTCAAGCAGCTGTTCCCGATCCTGCCGCTCCACCGGCTCAACGAGCGCCCCACGCGCCGCGGTGTGATCGCCGACCTGACCTGCGACTCGGACGGCAAGATCGACCAGTTCATCGATCTGCGCGACGTCAAGAGCTCGCTCGAGCTGCATCCCTACGACGGCAAGCCCTACTACCTCGGGGTGTTCCTGGTCGGCGCCTACCAGGAGATCCTGGGCGACCTGCACAACCTGTTCGGCGACACCAACGCCGTGCACATCACGCTCGACGGGGACGGCTACCGCATCGCGCACGTCGTGGAGGGGGATTCGGTCACCGAGGTGCTCGGGTACGTGCAGTACCAGAAGCAGGACCTCGTGCGGCGCGTGCGGCAGGCGACCGAGGAGGCCCTGCGCAAGGGCCTCGTGACGTTCGAGGAGTCGGCGCTGCTCATGCGAAGGTTCGACGAGGGTCTGTCCGGCTACACCTACCTCGAAGAGGAAGAACCCTCGCGGCGCATCTCCGGCGGCGGCAATGGCCTGACGGCGGGGCCCCGGGTGGACCCCCTGACGCCGACGACGGGAACCCACCCCACGGAACCTGGCGCCGGCCCGACGGCGGAGGAAGCCGAACCGATCGGACGCCCCCGGCCTCCGCGCGGCTGACCTGCGCGCGGAGCCCGTTGGCCCTGCTGAACTTGGAAGTCGAGGCCGGGCCGGGGATGGCCGAAAACGCAGGGGTCATCCGGGTCCACGCCCGGCCGGCGGACCTGGACTTCTCGGTCCGCCCGCCCGGGGTACTCGAGGTCGTAGTCATGGAGCGCTTCCCCTTAAGGGGGGCGGCGGGACGCCGTGGACTCAGCGTGCGAGAGCCTGAAGGATTACCTCGACCGGGTCGGAACACTCGACGCCGGCTACCGTCGGGGTGAGGTCCATGTACATGTGCCGGCGGCCCCTGTGAATTAAACACATCTCCGAGCCCACGAGACTAGCGCTCAGA
>JBKJXJ010000242.1:0-4047 GCA_046716125.1 Candidatus Eiseniibacteriota bacterium | reverse complement strand
TGCGCCTCGAGTTCCGCATCCCCTCGCGCGGCCTGATCGGGTTCCGGAGCCAGTTCCTCACCGACACGCGCGGGACCGGGCTCCTCAACCACCTCTTCGACGGGTACGAGCCGTGGCAGGGCGACATTCCGCACCGCATGACCGGCGCGCTGGTGGCCGACCGTGCCGGCAAGGTGACCGGCTACGCGATCGAGCATGTTCAGGACCGCGGCGAGATCTTCGTCGAGCCCGGTGAGCGGGTCTATGAAGGGATGGTCGTGGGGGAGAACGCCCGCGAGGAGGACATCGACGCGAACATGGTGCGCGAGAAGAAGCTCACCAACATGCGCGCCTCCACGTCCGAGGAGAGCATCCACCTGCTCCCCGTCCACCGGCTGTCGCTGGAGCAGTCCCTGGAGTGGATCCGCGAGGACGAGCTGCTGGAAGTCACCCCGAAGTCGCTGAGGGTGCGTAAACGCGTGCTGGCAGCCAACATACGCCCGCGTTACTGGCAGCGGGGCGACTGAGCCGGACATCCGTCCGGCCGGTTCTCCAGGGTGCCCGGCTAAAGTCCCCCTCCCGGCGGGCCGATTCCACACCGGTGGCGCGTGCTGCCCACGCGCTCCCTCCATATGAATTCCTTCCTCCAGCCGCCATGGTCGAGGCCCGAGACGACGGCCTCTCCGGGTAAGGGAGCGGGCACCGGCGACTCCGGGGCCGCCCCCGGCTCGGCCGCGGGCCTGTTGCTCTCCCAGGGCGGGGTGGGTCGCGTGGACTCGCGGCGAATCGCCTTCGGCCTGGCCGCGCTCGCGCTGGTCAGCACGGTCCTCCTCAACGTCGGGATCTACCAGAGCGAGCGCGCCGCGCTGGCCGGTCGTCGCTGGGACCAATTGGAGCGCGGCCTCGACACCAAGCGCGACGAGGTGCGGGACCGCGTCTGGCAGCTCCAGCGTCAGAGCGCCTACGCCGCGGCGCACCCGACGCTGGTGCGCTGGGCCGAGCGTGGCACTTCGGGGTCGCTGACGGGGCGCGAGCGCCAGGATCTCCAGCTCGAGCTCGAGCGCACCGCCGGCGCCCTGGACCTGCACCACCTCGATCTGATCGGCCCCGATGGAGAGCGCCTGGCGGGCAGCCAGGAAGCGCCGGTCACCTCCTCGGCCGATGAGCTCGAGCTGATCCGCCGCGCCCGCGAAACGGGACAGCAGGGGGTCGCGCTCGTCCGCAGGGCCCTCGAGGGCGAGGGATTGATCGAAGTGGCGACGGTGGTGCCGGGCACGGGCCCGTCGGGGCGGAGCCCCGTGCTGGTCTCGGCCGGACTCGCCGATGAGGCGCTCGCCACGCTCCTCACGACCGACTGGGTGATGCCCGGCGTCGTCGGCCACGCCTACCTCGTGCGCATGGATGGGGGCGAGGTGGCCTACCTTACCTCGCCGCAACCGGGCTCGTCCCCGCCGGAGCCGGCCGGGCTCGAGGACCGGCACGCGCGCGCCGCGGCGATCGCGGCCAGCGGCGTGGAATCCAACGTCGAGGTCCCCGGGCACGACGGGCACCCGCGGTGGGCGACCACGCGGTTCCTGCCCGAGCTGCGGTGGGGCCTGGTGGGAGAGGTTCGCCGCGACGCCATGCTGGCTGAACTCCGGCACACCGTCATCCGCCTGCTGATGCTCGACCTGGCGCTGATCCTGTCTGTCGGCGTCGTCGCCTGGGTCTGGCGCCGCCAGTACGTCTCCGGCCTCGCCAGGCACGAGGTTCGGCTCGTCAATCGCCATGCCGGCCGTATCCAGGCCGTCCTCGACACCGCGTTCGACGCCATCATCACCTTCGACAGCGGCGGGCGGGTCCGGACCGTCAACCGGGCCGCCGAGGACATGCTGGGACAGCCCGCAGATCTCTTGGACGGGCAGCCGCTGCATCGCTTCCTCCACTGGGGCGCCGGGGCGCACCGCGCCAGGCAGAACGCGCTGCCGACCCCGGGCGTGGTGTGCGTGGCCGAGGTGCGGCGCGCGAATGGCCAGACGTTTCCGGCCGAGTTCTCACTCGGACAGGCCGGCGAGGGTGACGACCTGCTGTACACGGCGATCGTGCGTGACGTGAGCGAGCGGGTCGAGGCCGAGAAGCGCATCCGGAGCGCGGCCGAAGGCCTCGAGCTCAGCAACCGGCGTCTCGAGGAGGTCAACGCCCAGCTCCAGGAAGCCTCGCGGCTCAAGAGCGAGTTCCTTGCGAACACGTCGCACGAGCTGCGCACGCCGCTCAACGGCATGATCGGGTTCCTGCAGCTGGTCCTCGACGGCCTGTGCGAGAACCCGGAGGAGGAGCGTGACTTCCTGAAGCAGGGGCTCCAGTGCTCCCGGCACCTGCTCGGGCTCATCAATGACGTGCTCGACATCGCCAAGATCGAGGCCGGCAAGCTGAACGTCGAGGTCGAGCGGGTGGACCTGAGAGACCTGTTCGCCGAGGCCGAGACCGTGACGCACGTTCAGGCCAAGCAGGCCGGGATCACGCTCCGCTTCGAGCCGCCCGCCGCCGACGGTGCCTTCGTCCGGTGCGACTTCGCCAAGACCAAGCAGGTGCTCATCAACCTGATCGGCAACAGCCTCAAGTTCACACCCCGCGGCAGCATCACCGTGCGCGCCAGCGCGCATGCCGACCTCGGCCACATCATGTTCGAGGTCGTGGATACCGGCGTGGGCATCCCGCCCGATCGCCAGAAGCTCATCTTCGAAAAGTTCACCCAGGCGGACGGCAGCACCACGCGCAAATACGGCGGCACCGGACTCGGCCTCGCGATCTCCAGGAGCCTGGTGGAACTCATGGGCGGCGTCATCGGGGTCCATAGCGAGGGCGAGGGCAAGGGCACCCGGATGTACTTCTCGCTCCCGGTCTGGGACGAGGCGGCGATCCCGCTCATGGAAGCGCACGAATCGGCCGGCGAGACGATCGAAGGTCCGGCGAACGGCTCGCTCGTGCTGCTGGTCGAGGACGATCCGGTGTTCCGCCGCTACCTGACCGTGGTCCTCCACCAGCACGGCTACCGGACGGTGACCAGCTCCCATGCCGAGGGCGCGTGGGTCCTGGTGCGCCGGCTCCAGCCCGCCGTCGTCGTGCTGGACTATGCGCTGTCGTGCGCCGAGGGCGCGACCCTGCGGACCGGCTGGGACCTGGCCGAGCGGATGACGGCCGACAACGAGACCCGGCACATCCCGCTCATCTTCGTCACCGGGTTCGATCTGGAACTGCGCAACAAGCTCAAGGCCACCGCTTTCGCGCGGCAGCCGGAGCATCTCATAAAGCCGGTGGACCGGGGCGTCCTGATCGCCAAGCTCGAGCAGCTGGTCGGCGACATCCACGGCCGCAAGGTCAGGGTGCTGATGGCCGACGACGATCCGACCGTGGCGGCCTACGTGCGGAAGGTGCTGCCCGAGGCCCGCTACCATATCGAGGTGGCGAACAATGGCGAGGAGTGTCTGCACGTGCTCCGCACGCAGCCGCGAGGATTCGACGTGCTGCTCCTGGATCTCATGATGCCCGAGGTGAGCGGCTACGACGTGCTGCGCGAGATGACCCTGACGGGGATCGCCGCGGAGTTGCCGGTCGTGGTGCTCACCAACCTCCCCGAGGCGCGGAATCCCGAGGAGAAACGGCTGCTCGAGACCGGTCTGGTGCTCGATGTCCTGGCCAAGACCTCGGTGCACGACAGTCCACAGCTCCTCTCGCACATCATCGACTGGCACCTCCAGGTGGCGCGGGAGCACGAAATCGACCTCATCGAGGAGAAGGCGGCATGACCCACGTCGTGGTGGTCGAAGACGACGCCATGAATGCGCTGCTCTTCCGGAAGCTGCTCGAGAAGCGGTGCGGTTGCCAGGTGACCGTCACCGAGTCGCCGGAGGTGCTGTTCGCGCTCGTGCGCACCGGCGAGGTGGCGTTGATCCTCATGGATGTCTCGCTCGCCAACTCCCGCTATCTGGGTCGCGCCGTGAACGGCGTGGACCTTTGCCGGATCCTCAAGGGTGACCCCGCGACCTGCGACGTGCCGATCGTGCTCGCCACCGCCCACGCCATGCGCGG
>JBKJXJ010000241.1:0-4686 GCA_046716125.1 Candidatus Eiseniibacteriota bacterium | reverse complement strand
GTCCGGCTCCCGCCCAGGCGATTCGAGCGCCCTCCTGCCCGCCGAACGAACCGAGTCCGGGACATCAGTCAGGAGCCTCCATGAGCCGTCGTTCTCGAATCTCATCCATCATCGCGTGCCTCGCCGGGATCATCACCGGCCTCGTCCTCCTCGACACCGCCTGGGCCAGCCCGGGCATGGTGCTCTCCAATCAGAAGATCAGTGACACCGAGGGCAACTTCACCGCGGTCATCGACAACCTCGACGAGCTCGGGGGCGCGGTCGCCCATCTCGGGGACCTCGACGGCGCGGGACCGAGCGTGGCGGCGGTCGCCATCGGCGCCTCGCTGGACGACGATGGCGGGGGCGATCGCGGGGCCGTCTACATCCTCTTCATGGCCGGCAACGGGACCGTCCTCTCCCACCAGAAGATCAGCGAGGCAACGAACTTCCCGGGCGCGCCTTTGGACAATCTGGATGAGTTCGGCGGGGCCATCGCATTCCTGGGCGATCTCGACGGCGCTGGACCGAGCGCCGCGGCGATCGCGGTCGGCTCCACCTTTGACGACGACGGCGGCGCCGACCGCGGCGCCGTCTACATCCTGTACCTGGACACCGCCGGGATCGTGCTCACCGTGCAGAAGATCAGCGACCTCGTCAACTTCCCGGGCGCGCCGCTCGACAATCTGGACGAGTTCGGCGGCTCGATCGCGAGCCTGGGCGACCTGGACGGCGCCGGCGCGAGCACCCACGCCATCGCGGTCGGGGCGGGCGGGGACGACGATGGTGGCGGCGACCGCGGAGCCGAATACATCCTGTTCCTGGACACCGCCGGGACCGTGCTCACCGTGCAGAAGATCAGCGATCTCGTCAACTTCCCGGGCGCGCCGCTCGACAACGCCGATGATTTCGGGACCGCCACTGCCAGCCTCGGAGACCTAGACGGAGGCGGCCCCAGCGTCCACGCCATCGCCGTCGGAGCCGCCCTGGACGATGACGGCGGGATCGACCGTGGGGCGGTCTACATCCTCTTTCTGAACTCGGGCGGGACGGTCCTCACGACTCAGAAGATCAGCGACCTCCATGGCAACTTCAACGACTTCTTCAGCGACTTCGACGAGTTCGGCGGCGCGCTCTCGGGCATGGGCGACCTCGATGGGACCGGCAATGGAGTCGCGACTTTGGCGATCGGCGTCTCGTCCGATGACGACAACGGCGAGGATCGTGGCGCCGTCCACATCCTCTTTCTCAAGGCCGATGGCACCTGCGCCGGCTCACAGAAGATCAGCGACCTCTACGGCGGCTTTCCCGTGCCGCTCGCCGATCTGGATGCCTTTGGCGCCTCCGTGGCGTTCCTCGGCGATCTCGACGGAGCCGGACCGAGCACCGCGGCGATCGCGGTCGGGGTCACCGGCGATGACGATGGAGGGACGGACCGCGGGGCGGCGTTCATCCTCTTCCTCGATGGTGTCCCGCCCCAGCGCACGCTGACCTACACGGCGGGTCCCAACGGGTCGATCTCCGGGACCTCACCCCAAACGGTCAGCCAGGGCGGAAGTGGCTCCCAGGTCACGGCGGTGCCGGATGGCGGCTACCAGTTCGACAGCTGGAGCGACGGAGTCCTCACGGCGTCGCGGACCGATGTGAACGTCACGACCGACATCACCGTGACCGCGAACTTCACCGGCGTCGTCGGCGTGTCCCCCTTCCCGCGGCCGCACGCCGGCAGCGCGCTGGGCCGGGCGCGCCCCAACCCGTTCCACCCGATCACGACCATCCCCTTCCGGCTGGACCGGGACGCCCAGGTGAGGATCGACGTCTGGGATCTCAGGGGCCGCCTGGTCCGGCAGCTCGTGAGCGCGCACCGGCCGGCGGGCGACCACCAGGCGGTCTGGGACGGCCGCGACGAGGACGGGCGGACGCTCTCGAATGGGACGTACTTCTACCGCATGGTGATCGACGGCCGACCGCTCCCCGGGGCCGGGAAGGCGCTCCTGATTCGTTAGCGAAGCGAGGGGCCGGGCCCCGCGCCGGAACGCCTAGAAGCGCCAGGTGTACTGGAGCTTCACCGGCGTCTGGTTGGAGACGAATCGCCAGCGGTTGTCGAGGCGACGCTCGATATTGTGGTTGTAGACGATGAACAGGTCCCCCTGGGGGTGGAAGGTCCACCGCAGGCGGTTGTTGGACCCCATCTCCCGGCTCTGGGTGTCGTACTGGGTCACGCTGCTGAGCTGCAGGTCCGACGACACGTTGACCTCCATCCGGACGCCGAGGAGTTCCTCTTCGATCTCGACGGACGCGAGCGAATCCGCTTCCCCGACCTCGACCAGCCCGCTGACCGTCCCGGTGCTTCGCTCACCGGTGACCTCCAGGGTGAGGAATCCGAAGGGCCGCACGGCCAGTCCCGCCTCGATCGTGCTGAGATCCCCGTTGTAGTAGTCCCCCGACTCCCACAGGACGTAGCCGCGCACACGGCGCTTCTCGGCCGAGCGTGCGCCGACCGTGAAGCGCGTCCACTCGTATGAGCCGGTCGGAAGGTCCACGCCGTCGGCGATCGAGTACGCCGTGTCGGGCGGGACGCGATCCCCCTCCGCCTTGACCTCGAACTCGAAACGATCGCCGCTCTGGAGCAGCAGGTCGAAGGGTCGAGCCGAGATTCCGTAGCTGCTCCAGGTCGAGTTGTCGAGCTGGTTGTAGAGCGTGAAGTTCAGCTCCTGGGTGAGCTCCCGCACGCCGGGCCACCACGGCCGCGGCGTGATGGTCGTGCTGAGGTCCCAGATGTGGACGCCGGTTCGGGGCACGAAGCCCAGGGACGGGTTGAACCCGTCCCCGATGCGGATCGACGAGAGGGCGATGTCGACCGGATCGTTCGGATAGTCCATCCGCATGCCATAGGCGGATTTCTCCCCGAACAAATCCTCCCGATCGTTCATCAGGCCCCACGCGCCTACTCCGAAGTTCTGATCCTCCCGGAAGCTCGACGTCCGGTACGTGAAGTCGAGACCGCCGGACCAACTCTTGTCCCGCCCGGCCTGGTCTCCGAATGTCGCCAGCATCCCGACGGACGACTCGGCGAAGAGGTTCCGCGTCACCCGTAGGGCGCCCATCGTGCTGCGCGGGATGTCGAGGATGAGGTCCTCCTCCGGCAGCGTGAGCCCATTCAGCCGGCGGGTCCCGACCACCAGCCCACCCAGGCCGAAGTCGCCGACACGGCCGGTCAGCTTGGCTCCGGCCTCGATCGGGATCGCCACCTGCTCGTCCTCGCTCACGCCGAACAGGCCCATCCGGCGGGTGAAGAAGGGGAGCAGCGTCTCCTCATCGAGCCCCACGCCGAACTCGAAGATGTCGGCGCCGGCGAGGAAGAAGCTCCGCTTCTCGGGGAAGAACGCGGGGAACCGGGTCAGATTGATCTGCCGCGCATCGACCTCGGTCTCGGCAAAATCGGTGTTGATGGTCAGGGACGAGAGGAGGTTCGGCCCGAGCGTCTTGGTCACGTCTAGGCTCAACTCGCCGTCGTATTCCGTCCAGAGGTGCTTGGCGGGCTTGGTCGCGCGTCCGACCACCGCGGGACGAATGCTGAGCCCGGCCCCCTGGTCGAACCGCGGCAGCTCCGAGAGCACGCCCGCCCGGCTCGTCTGGAAGACCTCGTAGTCACGGCTCGCGCCCCCCCAGCGGCTGGTCTCCTGCAATCGCGGAACGCGACGCTGCACGTTGAAGCCCCAGGTCGTGAGGCCGGGCTTGAATCCCAGGCTCTTGGCCGGGATCCGGAACTCGACCGACCAGCCCCCGGCGTCGCGCGTGGTCTTCGCCTCCCAGATCGCATCCCAGGCGCTGTTCGTCTCCTCCCCCTGCGCGATCACCAGCCCGTCGAACCGGGCGCCGGCGGCATTGACGGCGAAGACGTAGCCCGATCGACCGTCCTGGAAGGTGTCGAAGACCAGCAGCACGTGGTCCTCGTCGATGTCCTCCCCGATGAACGCGTCCCGCCCCTTGGACGGCGCGGCGATCTTCGAGGGATCCGGGTCGTCGCATCGGATCCCGATCATCAGCTCGTTCGGACCGGCAAGCACCTTCACCGTGGTCCGTGCGACTGGCGTGCCCCCTTCCCTGGGCTCGACCATCGTGAGCTGGGCGATCGAATCAGGGGCGTCCGACCACACGACATCGTCGAGCCTGCCATCGAGGACGATGGGCCCCGAGAGCGCCCCCGCACGCAGTGTGGGCCGCTCGCCGTCGCCGGCGCCGGGCGCCGCGGGCTCGGCCTGCGCGCCGACCCGCGCGGCTCGGAGGGCCAGGATCACCACGGCTGCGCACCAGACCGCGATGCTGAATTGTCGCTTCACTCGGACCTCGCAGGAGGGGATGTCGGGCCGGATCTGGCTTCCCCGCGCCCGGGACTGCCACCGGAGCAGGGTTCCATTGTTTTCGACCGATTCGCCCGCAACCTGAAGCCCGAAGCCGAACTCACCCGAACAGGCTCCGCACGACGAACCACACGTTCGCCGGCCGTTCGGCGAGCCGTCGCATGTACCACGGGAACCATGCCGCGCCATACGAGATGAGCACGCGCACCCGGTGCCCGGACGCCTGCAGGCGTCGCTGCTCGTCGCGCCCGATGCCGAACAGCAGCTGGAACTCGTACGTCGCCGGCGGGATCCCCTCGGCCGATGCCCAGCCGATGAACTCGCCGATCAGGCGGCGATCGTG
>JBKJXJ010000240.1:0-4249 GCA_046716125.1 Candidatus Eiseniibacteriota bacterium | reverse complement strand
GCGATGGCCTCCGTGCAAGAGCACCTCGTCGATCCGGACGCGCGGATCGTGAAGCTCCTCACCCCGCCGTTCGACCACACGACCCACGATCCCGGCTACATCAAGGGCTACGTCCCGGGCGTGCGCGAGAACGGCGGCCAGTACACCCACGCCGCGCTCTGGGTGGCGGCGGCGATGGCGGGCCTGGGGCGGCGCGAGCAGGCCGCCCGTCTACTCGCGCTCCTCAGTCCCGTGTCCCATTCGAGCTCACCGGACGCCGCCGCGGTCTACCAGGTCGAGCCCTACGTGGTCGCCGCGGACGTCTATTCCAATCCCCAGCACCTGGGCCGAGGGGGGTGGACCTGGTACACCGGCTCGGCGAGCTGGATGCTGCGCGTCACCATGGAGTCGGTGCTCGGCGTGACGGTCGAGGGTGGGGACACCCTGGTGGTCCGTGCGGCCATCCCCCCGGGCTGGCCCGGGTTCCGGCTCAGGCTCCGGCCGCTCGACCGGTCCGGGACGTACACCGTTGAGGTGCGGAACACCTCCGCGGCGGCGGCCGAAGTCGTTGGGGTCATGGTGGACGGCGTGGCGATCCCTCCCGTCGGCGGGGTCGCACGTGTGCGACTGGCGGACGACGGCCAGGACCATGCCGTCCAGGTCGAGCTCGAGTAAGGACGACTAAACTGATGGCATGAAGATTTCGGACACCGGAACCCGACGGCTATTGACTTCGGACTTTGGGCGTGTAATCGTTTACACACCACTGGGAAGCGACCAGTTCGAGCGTGTACGGCGGATGGTTTTGGAGTCTCGGGCAACACCACCGATTCGCTCGATCCCGGTCGGTTCGCGCTCGGCCCGGTGCGCGGGATGCCGGCAAGGATGTCGGCGATACACCTGTCTCTCAGTCGTCCGCCTCGATCTTCGCAGCAAACCCCTTAAGGAGGACACCCACGATGAAGCGGATTGGCTACCTCACTGTCATGTGCGTGGCGATGCTGGCGATCGCCGGAGCGGCGTTCGCAACGCCCTCTCCGAACGGCGCGCGGCTCGACCTGCGGATCTTCAACGACTGTCCGCTCTCGACGCTGACCACGCTCAACACCTACCCGGCGTCCATCAACATCACCGATGTCATGCATCCGGCCTGCGTCGGCTACGCCAATCTCCACGACTGGAGCTACTCGGAGGACGCTGGCGCCACGGCGTCGCTGTTCAAGAACAACTCGAACTTCACCGCCTGCGCGTTCGTCAGGATCGAGGGCGCGGGTGAGGGCGAAGGCGGCCTGCGGTTCAGCCCGTGGTGGGACCCGCTCGTGGAAGGCCGCTTCATGCTGAATGCCACGAACGGAGAGATCGCGTGCTTCGGTGGGCGGCTGCCGTTCTATTCCTTCACGGGTAGTCACGGGATCACGTACGTCAAAGGCACCACGGTCTTCATGCAGATGACGTACACGGCCAACGGGCTGTCCAGCGCGAGCCCCGCGACCATCCAGTACCGGGTGATCAACGGCGCAGGCACCTTCGACAGCCCGGTGCTCCCCTACGACGAGGGCAGCACGAATCCCAACGAGGCCGCGTACGGTAACTGGGGATGCTTGAACGACGCGAGGGTGGGCGGCTACTTCCAGCCGCGCGCCAACACGGGCGCTTCGCTCGCCGCGACGTGGAGCGAGATCTGCTTCCTCAACAACGACATCGTGCCGACGGTGCCGTCATCGTGGGGCCGCATCAAGACTCTGTACCGCTAACAACGCGTGACCGGCTTCAACCGGTTTCTCACCGCGGCCATCTCCGTTCCCGGGGATGGCCGCGGTGCTTGCGGCCGCGGTGTGCGTTGACCCCTGAGCATCGTTGCGTCGGCGGGCGGGTTTCGTTAGGTTGCCCCGGCGTCGCTCCGACGCACGTCCCCGAGCCCTGACCCCGATGCCCGAACTCGAACTGAGATCCGTCTCGAAGACCTACGCGGCCGGGCAGCGCGCCGTGGACCGGGTGAGCCTGTCGGTCGAGAGCGGCGAGCTGCTGGTGCTGGTGGGGCCCTCCGGCTGCGGCAAATCCAGCCTGCTGCGCATGATCGCCGGCCTCGAGGAGGTCAGCGAGGGCGAGATCGCGATCGGCGGCAAGGTGGTGAACGACCTGCCGCCGGGGGCGCGCGACATCGCGATGGTGTTCCAGAACTACGCCCTGTACCCGCACATGACCGTGTTCGAGAACATGGCCTTCGGGCTCAGGCTGCGCAAGCGCCCGCGCCCCGAGATCGAACAGCGCGTGCGCGAGACCGCCGCGCTCCTGGGGATCGAAGGGCTGCTCGAACGCTACCCGCGTGCCCTCTCGGGCGGCGAGCGCCAGCGTGTGGCCCTGGGGCGGGCGATGATCCGCCACCCGCAGATCTTCCTGTTCGACGAGCCGCTCTCGAACCTGGACGCGCGCCTGCGGGTCCAGATGCGCGGCGAGATCCACCGCCTGCACCAGCGCCTCAAGGCGACGATGGTCTACGTGACCCACGATCAGGTCGAGGCGATGACGCTGGGCGAGCGCATCGCCGTCCTCAAGGGCGGCGTGCTCCAGCAGGTGGCCGACCCCCGCACGCTCTACCATCGCCCGGCCAACCGTTTCGTGGCCGGATTCATCGGCAGCCCGCCCATGAACTTCCTCGACGCGACCGTCGGCGAGGACGGCGCCGTGACCCTCCCGGGCGCACCGGTGATGCGGCCCATGCCCGCGCCATCCGCGCTCGCCGCGCGCCGCGGTCGAGGGGTCACGCTCGGCGTGCGGCCTGAGGACCTGACGGTGGAACCCACGGGCGACGGTGGCGCCCTGCCCGCGACGCTCGACGTGCGCGAGCCGCTCGGCAACGAGGAGCTGCTCTACTGGAGCACGCCGGCCGGGGCGGTCGTGTCGCGCCTGCCCGGCGACTCGCGGAGCGCCGAGGGGGACCGCGTCACGCTCCACTTCCGATCCGACCGCCTGCGCTGGTTCGACCCCGACACCGGGAACGCACTCGAGTAGCCTAAGGGCCAGGAAGGTGAGACGGAGAGCCGTTCGTCCCCGCGATCACTCGCGAGACTGGGTGTTCACCGACTCGGCGCGGCGTTTCAAGGAATTGCTCGTCCGGACGGTGGAATCGCCCGCCCGGATCCCGGCCCCGGTCTTCGCGCTGGCCCTCGCCGGGCTGGCCGCGGCGGCGGGGCGCGGGCGCTGGACCTGGGCCCTGGTGCTGTGGCTCTTCATGCTCTCGGACTGGGCGATGCTGGCGCTCCTCCCGCGACGCGGCGTCTCATACGGCCCGCCGCAGCCGAACGCGCTGGTCCTGGCGCTCCCCCGCGCGCTGTGCGGACTCTTCCCGGTCCCGATCGCCCTCGCGCTCGAGGCCCTCGGAACGGCGCTCGCGGTCTACGGGCTCTGGGTCGAGCCGCACCGGATCGGGATCACGCGCCAGACGCTGCGCTCCACGAAGCTGAAGCCCGGAGCTCCGCTGCGCGTCATGCACCTCGGCGACCTCCACGTCGAGCGCCTCACCGATCGCGAGCGGCGGCTGGTGGAGCTGGTGGCGGCCGAGCGTCCGGACCTGATCGTGTGCTCGGGCGACCTCATCAACTACTCCTACGCCCACGACCGGGAGGCCTGGTCCGCATGCCGGTGGGTCTTCGAACGGCTCGCGGCGCCGCTCGGGACGTTCGTGGTCTCGGGCAGCCACCCGGCCGACCACGACGAGTCCGTCGCCTGGATCGTGTCGGGCACGAAGGCCCGCTGGCTGCGCGACGAGCGGGTCACGGTCGAACATCACGGCCAGGCGCTGGACGTGATCGGACTTCACTGCACGCACCGCCCCTTCCTCGAACGGCCGCGTCTCGAGGCGCTCCTCTCCCCGCCCCGGGCGCGTTTCACCCTGCTGCTCTACCACACGCCCGACCTGGCCCCGGACGCGGCGGAGTTGGGGATCGATTGGATGCTGTCGGGTCACACCCACGGAGGTCAGATACGCCTGCCCGGGTTCGGTGCGCTCGCGACCGCGTCGCTCTACGGCAAGGCGTTCGAGATGGGCCGATACGCGATCGGCGACATGACGCTCTACGTCACCCGCGGGATCGGCCTGGAAGGCTCCGCAGCGCCACGGGTGCGGCTCTTCTGTCCGCCGGAGGTGATCGTCTGGGAGATCGACGGATCGGCTTAAGGCTCGTCGTCCCAGAGGTCGCGTCGCCCCTCGGTGAGTCGCGGCTGGCGTATCCGCAGGGTCAGCGTCATCGCCACCGCGGCCAGCGCGTTG
>JBKJXJ010000239.1:0-8228 GCA_046716125.1 Candidatus Eiseniibacteriota bacterium | reverse complement strand
ACGTCGGGATCGTTGGCCCTGGTCTCTGATGCCGGACACAACCTGAGCGACGTGCTCGGCCTCGTGCTCGCGTGGATCGGGAGTGTCCTCGCGCGCCGCCCTCCCACCCCGCTTCGCACCTACGGCTTGCGGCGGGCGTCGATCCTGGCCGCACTGGGCAATGCCCTGCTGCTGATGGTCGCTTCCGGTGCCATCGCATGGGAAGCGTTACGGCGGCTCTTGCACCCCACGCCCGTGGAGGGCGGTGTCATCGCCGCCGTGGCCGCTTTCGGAGTCGTGATCAACGGAGTCACGGCGATGCTGTTCTTCCGCGGCCGGCGACGCGACATCAACATCAAGGGCGCGTTTCTCCACATGGCGGCGGACGCCGCCGTCTCGGGAGGCGTGGTCGTCGGCGGTCTCATTGTCGCGACAGGAGGATGGTTCTGGATCGACCCGCTGATCGGCCTCGCGATCGTTCTCGTCATCACCTTCGGCACCTTGGGACTGCTTCGCGACTCCATGGCTTTGGCCGTCGACGCTGTCCCTGCCGGGATGGACCCGGCGAAGGTGGAGGAGCTCCTCAGAGGCCTGCCCGGCGTGACCGCGGTGCACGATCTCCACATCTGGGGCATGAGTACGACCGAAGTCGCCCTCACCGCGCACCTTGTTCGTCCCCAGGGACAGCCCACCGGGTCCTTCTTCCGTGAAGCGGGCCGGCAACTCCACGAGCAGTTCGGCATCGAACACATCACGCTCCAGACCGAACTGCCGGAGACAGGGGTCGAGTGCGATCAAGCACCGAAGGAAGTCGTGTGATGCGTGCGGCGTGCGGATCGCCGGTCCACTATTCGGATGGTGCATCGGGATCGCCAGGTCGAGGAGGTCGTGTGACCCGATCCCTCCCTGGATTCGAAACCTCCAGCGCGGGCGCGGCCGTCAGGGCGTAACGGGCGAGCCCCGCAGGCGAAAGAGCACGACGCCGTCGGCGTTCCGGCCGACCGGCTCGGCCTCGTCCAGCCAAGCCTGGAGGCCGAATGCGCGGAAGCGATCCACCACCCGGTCGCGCACGTAGAGCCACTCGACACGCTCGTCGAGCATGTAGCGGCCGATCCGGCGCGCGCGGAGCGCCCGGTAGGCGGCGTTATTGACCAGCCCGTCCAGGTTGATGACTTCGAGCCGCGGGTGCTCCCAGCCGAGCTGCCCGGTGTCGAAGGCGCCGAGCCTGGCCCGATCGGGGACCTGCGCCAGCGGGTCGGCCGCGGATGCGACCCCGGCGCCCTCCGCGGGACGTCTTCGCGGTTGCAGATCGCTCAGCCCCCGCCCGGTGAGGGCCAGGGCGGCGATCAGGAGCACGGTGAGCGTCGCGCGCGGCATGCGGGGCGGGGAAAGGAATGCCCGCGCCGCGGCCCCCACCGTCCGGATCGGCGCGAGCCACATGCCGGCGAGGAGTGCCGCGGCGACGATGCTGGTGTGCCAGTACCAGATCTGACAGTGGCGGAAGAGCAGGGCGTAGAAAGTCCAGAGCAGGACGAAGAACGTGAGCAGCTCACGCGTGAGCCGGCGGCGGACCGACTCGCCCATGTCCGAGCCGGGTGCCGCCTCGACCATGGAAGCTCTCGCGCGCGCCGGGATGAGCGCGGCGACGAACGCGCCGGCGACCAGCATCATGCCGAGCGGATGGGCGCCGAGCAGTTCGATCGGCGCGCGGGTGATCCAGCCGATGAACTGGACCCCGACCTCGAGCGCGTAGACCAGCGCCGTGACCGGCGTGGCGAGCGCCCCGAGGCCGGACACCGCCTCGCGGATCAGGCGCCAGTCGCCGACCGACTGCCAGAACGAGAGCGACCGGCCGCTGGTCTGGAGAAACTCTCCGGTCGCGACCGCGCTCCAGGCGCCGAACGCGAGCACCGGAACGACCGCGACCGCGAGCGGCGCACGGTCCACCGCGCGCAGGGCGGCGCCTGGGCTGCCGGTCTCGCGCAGCCGGGCGAGCGCCGCAGCACCCGCCAGCGCAGCGGCCAGCATGACGCAGTCGGTGCGCGAAGCGACCGCGAGCCCGAGCGCCGCGAGCGAGATCCATCGGTCGGCGCCGCGCCCGGACTCGAGCCAGCGCACGTGCGCCCAGAGGCACACGCCGACGAAGCAGGCGGCGAGCGCCGACTCCACCCCGGCGAACACCACACGCAGCACGAACGGGTTGGCGGCGTAGAGCCCGGCCAGCAGGGCGGCGAGCCCCGGCCCCGCGAGCCGGCGAAGCGTGCGCCAGAGCACGATGCTCCCGACGGCGTGGAACAGGGCGAGGATGGCGAGTGCCACGCCGGGGAGCGCGGCGGGCGGGAGCAGCGGCTGGAGCGCCCGTAGCATCACGAACCAGAGCGGATGGAAGCCGTTGGTCGGCCGCACCCCATCCACCGACACCACGCCGTGGGCCGCCGTCTCGCGGGCGAGCGTGAGGTAGTAGAACATGTCGTCGGAGATGTTCGGCCACGCGGTGTAGGGACGGGCCGCGTTCCAGAGCAGGACGCCGACGCCCATGACCAGCGAGGCGAGGAAGAAGAGCAGCGCGTAGCGGTCGGCTCCCTTAGGGACCGTCGGGCGCGCGCCGGCGTGCGTGACCCGTCCCGGCCCGGCGCCCGAGATCGCGGGCTCAGCCACGCCGCTGGGCGCCCCGGTTCAAGCCCTCGAGCACGCGGCCGGCGATGGTCGCGGCCGCCTGCGGGCGGGCGATGCGACCGGCCGCCTCACGCACGCGCTCGAGCTCGGCCGGATGCGCGAGCCATCGGCTCACCGTCGCCGCCACCTCTTCGACGCTGTCGGCGAGCCGGGCCGCCCCGGCCTGCACCAGGTACTCGGCGTTCCGATCCTCCTGGCCCGGCGTCGGCTTGAACACGACCAGCGGCACGCGCTTGACCAGCGCCTCGGAGCAGGTGAGCCCGCCCGCCTTGCCGACCATCGCGTCGCACGCTTCGAACCAGAGATCCACGTCGGTGGTGAACCCGATCGGGCGCACCCGGCCGCTCACCGCGGCCGAGAGCGACCCCACGCGCGACCGCAGCCGGGTGTTCATGCCGCACAGCACGACCACCTGCGGAGACTGCGGGATCGCGGCGAGCTGCTCGGCCAGCTCGGACATCGGGCCGACGCCGTTGCCGCCGCCCATCACCAGGACCATCGGCCGGCCGGGATGCACGCCGAGCCGGTCGCGGGCCTCGGCCTTGCCGATCGTATGGTCGAAGCGCGGGTGGACCGGGATGCCGGTCACCTCGATGCGCTCGCGCGCGACGCCATGTCCGGCCAGCTCGTCGGCCACCGCGGCGCTCGCCACGAAGTAGCGGTCCACGTGCGGAAACGCCCAGAACGGGTGGGCCGTGAAGTCGGTGATGACGCAGTAGAGGGGCCCCCGCATGTGGCCGCGCTCCCGTGCGGGCGAGAGCGCTTCGACCGGCAGAAAGTGGGTGCAGACCACGGCATCGGCGTGCTCGGCCTCGAGCACGCGGACCAGCCGGCGCAGGTTGAGCCGGTCCATCGCCAGCCGCGCCGGCGCCGTGGTGCGGTTCACCCGCGCGCCCGCCCACGAGCGGTAGAGCACCCCCCAGAGCGCGGGGGCGCGCGCCGCCATGGTGTTGTACGACCGTGCGTAGGTGTCGCGGTAGAGGCGGGAGGCGAACACCAGCGTGTCCACCTCTCGCACCGTGGCCCCGGGGGCCTGGTCCTCCATGGCCGCGGCCAGCGCCCGCGCCGCGGCCATGTGACCGCTCCCCGAGCTGGCGTGCAGCACGGCGATGCGCGGTCCGGCGTGCGCCTTCGCCGCCGGGCCGGGACCATCGCCGGTCAGCGTCTGCACCGCGACCATGCCCTGGCCGGCGGCGGGGAATAGGAGATCCGCCTCGCCCCTGCCGCGCCCGCGGCGGCGCTCGCGCCACCAGCGGCGCTGCATGCGCAGCCGTGCCCGCCAGGTCTGCGGCAGGCGCGCCGGGATCCTGATCCTCCCGATGCGGGGGACTTTCAATCCAGTCTCCTGTCGGTCAGTCGGTCACCGCGCTGCGGTAGTGACGCACGATGGCGCCGTCGGGCGAAAGATCCACGGCCACGACATCGATCCTTACGCACCGCGCGCCGTCCTGTTGCAGCGCCCGGGCCGCGCGCACGAGCCGAGCGCGTTTCGCGTGGTCGATCGCCCCGGCCGCCCCTCCGTAGTCCGTTCGTGCGCGGACCTTGACCTCGACCACCACCTGGGCGGGGCCATCGTTCATCAGGGCATCCACCTCGACGCCCCCGAGTCGCAGATTGCGCCCGGTCACCCGGTAGCCCGCCAGCTCGAGATACGCGATCGCCAGGGTCTCGCCCGCCTTCCCATGCCTGCTCGCCACTCCCATCGTCGTCTCCCTTGAGGGGGCGAGGCACGTCCGGGGGCGGTGTCGCGCCCGGCATCCTACACCGGGGGGCGGAGCGGTCGGGAGCGGCGGCCAGGGCGCGGCGGCGGCAGCTCGGAGAGCCCGGGCTATCTCACGATGAGGAACGACTTGAGTGGCAAGGTGATGATCCTGGGATCCGCGATGGCGGAGTCCTCATCACGCGTGATGAGCAGTCCAAACCCCGCATTGTTGTGGCGCTTCTCGATGAAGTCACGAAGTCCGACCGTGTCCCGCAGTGGGTCCACGACGCGGCGATACTTGAGCTCAACCGGGATGCGGTGTTCGCCGATGGTGAGGATGAAGTCCACCTCGGGCGTGTCCGGGCGCTCGGGTAGATGGGCCACATCGAGTCCTGTGAGCGAGGCCAGGTAGTAGCCGGCGATGCTCTCGGCCACGCGGCCGGCCAGCTCGAACAGGTGCGGATTCGCGTCCAGCGTCTGCGGATCGAGCGGCACGACCTCCTGGAGCCAGGCGGCGCGCAGCGCGTGGTCGCAGAGGCAGAGCTTCGGGTAGCCCCGTCGCTTCTTGAGGCGGATCTCCAGCGGTTGGATCGCGCGGATGAGAAGGCTGCTATCCAGGAACTCCATGTAATGCCGCACCCGTTGCGGGCCGACGTTCGCGCTCAGGGTCGCTTGCGCCTCGCGCGCCAGCACGGCAGGGCTCGGACTTTGACCGACGTACCGGCAGGCCATGCGGAACACCTCTTCCAACAGCTGCTGGTCACGCTTCCGTCCACGCTCGCCGATGCGCAAGTCGTGCTCGATGACCCGCCTGATCACGATCTCGTTGAGCTGGTCGGCAATTTCGGGCCATGCCACATCCGGCCGGGTCTGTGAGAGCGGGTAGGCGCCGCGTTCCGAGAACGCCCGGAACGCTTCGTCGAGCACGTTGGCCTGGCGTGTGCCTGCGGCTCGAACGTCGCGCCAGAAATCCGGGTCAAGCCACGCGGACCATCCGTTGTCGTCCTGCGCCGGATGCAGCTCGCCAAATTCCCGAAGCGCCGCGATCTCCGTCAGGCGCAGGGGCCCGACCTCCAGGGACTGGATGCGCCCCGCGAGGCTGTCGCGGCCCATCGCGATCCGCAGGGCGGAGCTGCCCGTCACCATCACCCGCACAGTGGAATGGTCTACGAGCGACTTGAGTTGAACATCCCACGCCGCGAGGTTCTGCACCTCATCAAAGAAGAGGAAGGCCGGCTGGTCTGACCGAGCCGCACCGTTGAGCGTGTCCTTGAGGATGACCTTCTCGAACCACTCCACAATGCGGAGGATGGGCTCCTCCGACTTCATGGCGCGCAGCGAAGGCAGGTCGTCGAACTGGGCACGCAGGATGCGCCGCGGGTCCACGCCCTGGGAAATCAGCGCCTGCACGAGCTGGAGCTGTAGCACGGTCTTCCCGATCTGGCGTGGCCCGCGGATGACGAGGATTTGGGCCAGTGGCTGATTCAAGCGGACGAGGAGCTTCGCGAACGGCCAGCGCCGGTAGGGCGGGATCACCGGGAGCGCCTGACCCTGCCACCACGGATTCTGACGGAGCAGGTCCTGGATCAGCTCGGTCGGCAGGGTGAGGGCGGGGAAGAACGTCTCGTTCATGGCGACTCCTCCGGACCCGGCGCCTGCGGCTCGTCACACTCGGCCCCGGAGTTTCGCAGCGATCAGGGCACTGCGCAAGAAATCGCGGCTGCTCCCGCGTTCATTCACTGCGGCGTCTCCGACCCACGGCATGCCTTCAGGCCAGCGGAAGCTCCAACACGCACACCGGCCGGAACGAGTAGCGATGGAGCGCGCACGGGCCGAGTCGCTCGATCGCTTGGAGATGCTCCGGCGTCCCGTACCCCTTGTGGCGCGCGAAGCCGTATCCCGGCCACACCCGGTCGAGGCGGTTCATGATGCGGTCGCGGACCACCTTGGCGAGGACGGAGGCCGCGGCGATCGAGAGCATGCGACCGTCGCCGCCGACCACGGCCTGCTGCGGATGCGGCAGGCCCGGCACGTCGGTGTTGCCGTCCACCAGCACGAGCGAGGGGGTCACGCCGAGACGCGCGACGGCGCGTCGCATCGCTTCCAGGCTGGCGCGCCGGATGTTGAGGCGATCGATCGCGCGCGGGCCCACGACCGCCCACGCGAACGCCCGGGCCTCGATCAGGACCCGGGCGTAGAGTGCTTCGCGCGTCTCCGCGCTGATCTGCTTGCTGTCGTTCATCCCGTCCCAGCATCCGCCGGGGTCCAGGATGACCGCGGCGGCCACCACCGGTCCGGCGAGGGGGCCGCGTCCGGCCTCGTCCACCCCCGCCACCGTCGCGCCGTCCCCCACCAGGCGGGACTCGGCGCTCGCGAGCCGGCGCCAGGCGGGCGATGTCACTTCGTGACGGGCACTCCCTGCGGGCGCTTCTCGGTCAGGCGCGCGCTCTTGCCGGTCTTCTTGCGCAGGTAGAAGAGCTTCGCGCGGCGGACCTTCGAATGCCGCATCACCTTGATCTCGGCGATCGAGGGTCCGTGGAGCGGAAAGGTCCGCTCGACGCCGACCCCTTCGCTGATCTTGCGCACCGTGAAACTCTTGCGGATGCCGGCGCCGCGCACGTTGATGACGTCGCCGACGAATCGCTGCTGCCGTTCCTTGTCGCCTTCGATGACGCGGACCGACACCTCGACGGTGTCGCCGGGGCGGAGGTCGGGGCGGCCCTCTTTGAGCTGGGCGGCTTCGACCTTTTCGATCAGGCCCATGGCGGGGCTCCTTTCAGAATATGGCGGCCCGGCCGGGCCGGGGACTCGTGTTCAAGCGGTCGCGCAGTATAGGCGACGGCGGGGCGGTTCGCCAAATCGAGCCCCGGCCCCGACGGGCAACGTTTGCGCCCGCCCGCAGGGCGGGGCTAGGGTCGCCCGCGATGTTCTCCCGCCAGCGCCAACTGCTCGCCACCGCCATCTTCCTGCTCGATGGCCTGATCATCGCCGGGGCATGGCTCGCCGCCTACTGGCTGCGCTTCTACGGGCTCGGGCTCGAGGCGCCGCTCGGCATCCCGGCCCTCTCCTTCCACCTCTGGGTGGGCGCGGTCCTCACCCCGGTCGGGCTGCTGGTCCTGCGCACGTTCCGGCTCTACCGCTCGGCGCGCACCGCCCGGCTCTCGCACGAGCTGTTCGTGTTGGCGGAGGGGGTCGCGGTCATCACCGCGCTCGCCGGGCTGGGCTCGTTCTTCGCTCGCGGCGAGCTGCCGCGGTCGGTGCTCCTCTTGTTCGCCGGGATCCTGACCGCCGGCCTGTGGATAAGCCGCGTGGTGCTCCGAATTGTCCTGCGGACGCTCCGCCGGCAGGGTCGCAACCTGCGCCACGTCATCGTCGTCGGCACGGGCGAGCAGGCGGCCCGGCTGATCGGACAGCTCGAGCAGCATCCCGACTACGGCTTCGCGATCCGCGGCCTGGTGGCGGCCGATCCCGCGCAGGTGGGCTCGACCGTCGCTGGACATACGGTGCTGGGCACCGTCTCCGAGCTTTCTGCCCTGGCGGAGAGCACGGGCACGGACTTCGTCTACATCGCTCTGGCGCGCTCAGACTGGCAGGCGGAGGAGGAAGCGCTGGTCCAGCTGAACGATTCCACGGTCGCCGTGCGGCTGGTGCCCGATCTCGGGCGCGCGTTCACGTTGAACGCCGCCGTCGAGGATTTCGAAGGCATGCCGGTGGTGCTGATGACCGAGACGCCGGAACAGGGCTGGAACGCGGTTATCAAGCGCACCTTCGACCTGCTGTTCGCGAGCCTCGGCCTGGTGCTGCTCTCACCGCTGCTGCTGGCGCTCGCGATCTGGGTGCGGCTCGACTCGCCAGGGCCGGTCTTCTACGG
>JBKJXJ010000238.1:0-5014 GCA_046716125.1 Candidatus Eiseniibacteriota bacterium | reverse complement strand
CCCTCTGGGTGTGCGATGTCACGGGCGGGCCGTTCAAGTTCTCGGCAACGGTTCCGGGCAAGGGTCGTCTGGGTCTCGAGGAAGCGCATCGCAACCTCAAGATCTCGCCGGCGGAGTTCGATGAGGTGGCGGCCGAGCTGGGGCGCAGCCTCGCCTTCGCCAAGGTGCCTGCGCGCGAGAAGGGAGAAGTCCTCGCCGCCTTCGCAGCGCACAAGAATGAGGTGACGGCAGGCTACACGCCGAAGTGATCGCGAGTGGGGGGGCCTGCGAGCACCGGGCTGACCGCTGAGCCCGCGGCGCCTACCGGCTCACGGGTGCGCGGGCGATGGACCGGCCGCGGGGCTTTGTGGGAGAACGTCGTCGGTGGACGGTTTCAGCCGGTAGCGGGTGCCGTCGCTCTCGCGGTCCATGTAGGACCAGTCGAACAGCAGCCGCCGCAGCAACGCCCAGTCCCCGAACGTGTGCCACTCGACCAGCACCTCGTTCACCTCGCGCTCGCGATACTCGCGGCCGGACTCAAACCTTGTGGCCAGGTAGGCGATGGCCATGCGCTGCACCTTCTGGCGCACCGGCCATTGCGTCAGGCGACACTCGTCGTCCACGAACGGTCGCAGTTCCCGGGGAAGCGTCGCGCGATCCATGCGGGAACCCTAGCACTCCCGGCCGCCAGGGGCGAGGCGTCGAGCCCAATCCGGGAAGCCGCGGGGCTCGCGTCGCCTAGGGTTTCCACTCCGGCACGCGGCCCGGCGTCCACGGCGCCCCCGCCGCATCGGCCTCGCGCTCGAGACGCGCCAGGTCCACCTCGATGAGCGCGCGCAGGTCTGCCAGCACGCCCTGGAACCTCGACGCCGCGTTCTCGTAGCAGCGGCGATGGGTCGCAGTGGGACCGTAGGTCTGGTACCACTGGCCCGACACCGCGTTCGACATGTCCTCCACGATCGAGGGCGCGGTGGGTTCGTTCCGCCGGCGCACGGTGGCATCGCCGTTCAGAGCCGTCATGAGTCCGGTCAGACGGCGCTCGATCGAGCGGGCGGAGTCCATCATCGCGGGGTTCGCCCCGGGCGTGTCGTCGAGCCCCTTCTTGACGTGGTTGAGCCGTGTCTGCCCCTCCCGCCCGGCCTCCACCGCCCCGAGGACCGCGCGCTGGAGCCGCGCGGTCTTGCGCTGGAACTCGAGCGTAGCGGAGCGGTCGGCGACCGGCAGCGTCGGCTCGCCGAGCGGCTCGCAGCGGAACGCGACCGGTGCTCCTATCGGTTTCAGCACACCCTCGATCCGTGTGGCCAGCTGCACGCGATAGGTGCCGGGTGCGGCCAGCGGCCCCGCGGGCGGCTCGCCGAACGGGTTCTCATCGCCCGGCGGTTTTAGATTCACCGGGTGCGCGGGCGGATAGCGCAGATCCCACGCCACACGCTGGAAGCCGGCGCTCGCCGGGCCGCTGATCCGGCGCACCACCTGGCCCTCCTCGTCAGTCACGGTGAGGATCACGGCCGGGTCTTCCTCGCGGTCCTCGGCCCGCAACGTGTCCCACGAGGGATAGAACACGTCTCCGCCGCGCCTGGCGATCGGACGTTCCCTCTCCTGCCGCTGCTTCTTCCGGGTCCTGATCTCGTCACGCAGGTAGTAGGTGAAGACGGCGCCGAAAGGCGGGTTGGGTGCGGTGTAGAAGTCCTCGCCCTGGAAGCTCTTGTCGCGGATCCCGAGCGGCGTCGCCGGCACGTACATGGCGGCCGGTGCCACCGGGAACAGGGTCGCAGCCCGCTCGAGGTCGGCGGTCCTCAGCTTTCGGAGCGGCGCATAGTCGTCGAGGATGTAGAACCCGCGGCCGAACGTCGCGAGGACCAGGTCGTTCTCGCGCCGCTGGATCGCGATGTCACGGATCGCGATGGTCGGGATCCCGCCCTTGAGCTGGGTCCAGCGCTTGCCCCCGTCGACGGTGAAGAACACGCCGAACTCGGTCCCGGCGAACAGCAGCCTCGGGTCCTCGTGGTCCTCGGCGATCGTGTAGACCGTCCCGCGCTCCGGAAGGTTCCCGGCGATCGAGGTCCAGATCCGGCCGCGGTCGTCGCTGCGCAGGAGGTAGGGCTTGAAATCGCCGCTGTTGTGGTTGTCGAACGCCGCGTAGACGGTGCCCGCCTGGTGCCGGGAGGCCATGAGATCGGAGACATAGGTCCGCTCCGGGACCCCGGAGAAACGTTCGACCTTGCGCCACGCCCCGCCCCCGTCCTCGCTGACCTGGATCAGCCCGTCATCGGTGCCCACGTACAGCAGGCCCGCGAGCGCCGGCGATTCGTCGAGGGAGACGATGTTGCCGTAGAGCGACGTCGAGTTGTTCTTGGCCACCGCGTCCACGCTCCAGACCCGTCCCATGATCTTGAGCTTATTGCGGTCGATCTGGCGCGTGAGATCGGGGCTCACCGGCTTCCAGGAGTCCCCGCGATCGTCGCTGCGGAACAGACGCTGCGCGGCGAAGTAGAGTCGGGTGTGCAGATGCGGACTGATCAAGAGCGGCGAGTCCCAGTTCCAGCGGAGCCCCGGCTCGCCCGGATCGCTGGTCGGCTGGATGTCCACGCGCTCGCCGGTCTTGCGATCGAACCGCACAAGTCCCCCGTGCTGCGATTCGCCGTAGACGATATTCGGGTCGTTCGGGTCGGCCGCGCACTGGAAGCCGTCGCCGCCCACGACGACCTCCCAGTCGGAGTTGCGGATCCCGTGCCGGTTCGCGGTCTGCGAGGGCCCGCCCAGGGTGAAGTTATCCTGGGTGCCGCCATAGACGTTGTAGAATGGCAGGTCGTTGTCCACCGCGACCCGGTAGAACTGGGTGACCGGCAGGTTGCCCACGAACTGCCAGGTCGCGGCCCGGTCGAAGCTCTGATAGAGCCCGCCGTCGCAGCCCACGATCAGGTGCTTCGTGTCGGCCGGATCGATCCACAGCGCGTGGTTGTCCACGTGCTTGGACTTCTCCCCCGCCCGCCGGAAGTTCTTGCCCGCGTCGTCGGTCACCATCATGTAGGTGTCCATCGCGTAGACGCGGCCCTCGACCTTCGGGTCGGCGATGATCTCGTTGTAGTACTGCGGCGAGCCCGACACGTAGTCGGACATCTTCTCCCAGTTGCCTCCCCCGTCCAGCGAGCGGTAGAAGCCTGTCGCCTTCTCGGTGGCCTCGACGATCGCGTACACCACGTCCGGGTTGACTGGCGAGAGCGCGAGCCCGATCTTGCCCTTGTCCTCCTTGGGCAGTCCGTTCTCGAGCTTCTTCCAGGTCTTGCCGGCGTCGCGCGACTTCCACACCCCCGATCCCGGCCCGCCGTCGATCAGCGTCCAGACCTGCCGGTGGCGCTGGTAGGCCGAGGCGTAGAGCACGTCGGGATCGCGCGGGTCCATCACCACCTCGCTGATCCCGGTGTACTCGTCCACGCTGAGGACGCGGTCCCAGGTCTTGCCGCCGTCGGTGGTCTTGTAGAGCCCGCGATCCCCGCCCGCGCGCCACAGCGGCCCCTGGGCCGCGACGTAGACGACGTCGCCGTCGCGCGGGTCGACAGCGATCTGACCGATGTGCTCGGAGTCCTTGAGGCCCACGTTGCTCCACGACTTCCCGCCGTCGGTCGACTTGTAGACCCCGTCGCCGTAGGAGACGCTGCGCTGGCTGTTGTTCTCGCCGCTCCCCACCCACACCGTGAGCGGGTCGCTCGGGTCGATCACGACGCAGCCGATCGAGTACGAGCCCTCCTTGTCGAACACCGGCGACCAGGTGGTGCCGGCGTTGACCGTCTTCCACACGCCGCCCGAGGCCACGGCGACGAACCAGGTGGCGCGCTCGACCGGGTGGACGGCGATGTCGACGATGCGTCCCGAAACCACCGCAGGCCCGATGCTGCGAAACGGCAGGCCCGAGAACGTCCCGGGCCTGAAGAGCGAATCGGGATCGGGCGCTTTCGCCGGCTTGGCGGACTTGGCGGACTTGGCGGGCTGGGGCTTCGTGGCCGGGGCCGCGGCCCGGCCGGGATGCGCCATGATGAGCGAGACGATGACTGACAGCGCGACCAGGGGTCTCATCGAAACTCCTCCGGGAGCGGGCAATGGGAAACCGTCGCGAGTCTACCACCGGGTCCGACGGGGCGACTGGCTGCGCCTTTCTGCTGCGACCGCACCTATGGTCTACTCACGGACGTGTCATCCGCCACGAGACCTGCCGACCTGAGGGACATCCTCCAATACGTTCCGCAGTTCCGCGAACGGACGTTCGTCATCGCCGTCGACGGCGCCGTTGTGGGAGACGAGAACTTCGGCAACATCCTGATGGACGTGGCGGTGCTCTGGTCGCTCAACATCCGCACCGTCCTGGTGCACGGGGCGGGCGCACAGATCCAGGCGCTCGCGGCAGAGAGAGGGATGGTCCCCTCTGACCTCGAAGGTTCGGGCGTCACCGACGCGGCGACGCTGCAGCTCGCCCTGATCGCCGCCAACCGGCTGACCCACGAGGTCCTGGCGGGGCTGACCGTTGCCGACCTGCGCGGGGCGGTCACGAACGCCGTGATCGCCCATCCGTTGGGCATCCTGCGCGGTGTGGACCACTTGTTCACAGGACGCGTCGAACGCATCGACTCCGAGCCGCTCCAAGCCCTCCTCGCCAGCGGTATTGTGCCGGTGGTTGCCCCCATCGGCATCGACGGGGACGGCCGCAGCTACCGCGTCAACTCGGACTCGGTTGCGCTCGAAGTCGCGAAAGCGCTGGGGGCGGTAAAGCTTGTCTACATCACGACCGCGGACGGCCTCTTCCTGAGCGGAACGCTGGCCCGGCAGCTTTTGGTCGACGAGCTGGCAGACGGACTGCAGAACGGCCTCGTAACGCCGGATCAGGTGTCCAAAGCCCGCCACGCGGTCGCTGCCTGCCGATCCAACGTGCCGCGAGTGCACGTGATCAACGGCAGGCAGGACGAGGGGCTGCTGGCCGAGGTCTTCTCGGACCAGGGCATCGGCACGCTCGTCCACGCGAACGAGTACCGGCAAATCCGGC
>JBKJXJ010000237.1:0-21943 GCA_046716125.1 Candidatus Eiseniibacteriota bacterium | reverse complement strand
GGCGCCCGGCGGGTGATCCCGCTCGAAGTGAGCGGCGCGTTTCACTCGCCCCTCATGGGATCGGCCTCCGCGGGTCTGCTCGAGGCGCTGGGGGCGGTCTCCGTGCACGATGCCCTGGTCCCGGTCGTGGCCAACGTGTCGGCCGAGCCGTTGCGCCGGGGTGCCGAGATCCGCGCGGCGCTCGAGGCGCAGTTGCTGGGTGCCGTGCGCTGGGAGGACTCGATGCGGCGCCTGATCGCCGAGGGCGCGCAGGGGTTCGTCGAGGTCGGGGCCGGCACGGTGCTGCGCGGGCTGCTGCGGTCGCTCGACAAGTCCATCCGGTCCTGGAACGTG
Source organism: Candidatus Eiseniibacteriota bacterium (assembly GCA_046716125.1). Taxonomy (GTDB): domain Bacteria; phylum Eisenbacteria; class RBG-16-71-46; order RBG-16-71-46; family RBG-16-71-46; genus WS-11. The sequence continues at coordinate 21,610 of JBKJXJ010000237.1, read as the reverse complement.
GACGATCCGGACAGCCTGCAGGCCACCCTGAGCGGACTCGCCGGGGACAGTGCCGAGGTCGCGGCCGAGGCGCCTCCGGCGGACGACTCCGAGAGCCTGAGGGAGGCGCAATGAGCGGCGCGACCCGCGCCCCGGCCGCGGGTGCACCCGCACCGGCCCCGTCGTCCGGCGCGCGCGAAGCGGGCTCGGTCGAACTGGCCGGCCAGGTGGCGTTCGTGACCGGCGGGGCGACCGGCATCGGCCTCGCGACCGCCCGCGCCCTGGCGGCCCGTGGTGCGACGGTGGCGATCTTCAATCGCAATCAGGATCGGGCCCAGGAGGCGGTGGCGGGCCTGCGCGCGGCCGGCGGCGCGGCGCACGCGTTCGCCACCGACATCGCCGACGCGTCGTCCGTCGAGACCGCCTTCGCGGCGGCGCTCGAGCAACTCGCGCGCGTGGACATCCTGGTCAACAACTCCGGGATCACCCGCGACGGCCTGCTCGTGCGCATGACCGATGACCAGTGGCAGCAGGTCCTCGACACCAACCTGGGCGGGGCCTTCCGCTGCGCCAGGGCGGTCGCCCGCGCCATGATGAAGGCGCGTTACGGCCGGATCATCAATGTCTCCTCGGTGGTCGGACTCGTGGGCAACGCCGGCCAGGCCAACTACGCGGCCTCGAAGTCGGGGCTGCTCGGGCTCACCCGGGCGCTGGCGCGCGAGCTGGCGACGCGCGGCATCACGGTGAACGCCGTCTGCCCGGGATACATCGCCACCGAGATGACGGCGCAGCTGCCCGAGACGGTCAAGGCGGAGCTCACGGCGAAGATCCCCCTCGGACGGCTCGGCGAGCCCGCCGAGGTGGGCGAGGTCATCGCGTTCCTGGCCTCGCCGCGCGCGGGCTACGTGACCGGACAGGTGTGGACGGTGGATGGCGGGATGGTGATGTAACCGATGTGGCATCGTGCGGCGGGCTCCCTCTTGAGGGAGCCGGGACCGCGACAGTCGACACTCAAACCAGGAGGTGGGATCAGTGGGAGCGTTCAGCGAGGATCGGGTCAAGGAGATCATCGCCAAGGAGCTCGAAGTCGAGGTCAAGCAGCTGACGCCGGAAGCGAAGTTCATCGAGGATCTCGGCGCGGACTCGCTCGACATCGTCGAGCTCGTCATGGCGCTCGAGGAGGAGTTCGGCCTCGACATCCCCGACGAGGAAGCGGACAAGCTGAAGACCGTCGGCGATGCGATGAACTATCTCAAGTCACACGCGGGGGCTGCGTCCTGATCGACGTGTCCATCGCGGGCAGCGCGCGCCTCAGCGGGCGCCGCAGCGGGCGCCGTCGCGGGTCGTCCCGCGCGGCCGCGCGCCACGAGACGTCCGGCGTCATCGCAGGGAGCAGGCATCCGTGACCGAGAACGTGCGGGTGTTCGTGACCGGGACGGGTGTCGTCTCGCCCCTCGGCAACAGCACCGAGGTGTTCTGGGACAATCTGATCGCCGGGAAGTCCGGCGCCGGACCCATCACGCGGTTCGACGTCTCGGCCTACGGCACGCGCTTCGCGTGCGAGGTCAAGGATTTCTCCAGCGAGGGGGTGCTGGAACGCAAGGATGCGAAGCGGATGGACCGCTTCGTCCAGTACGCGGTCGTGGCGAGCCACGAGGCGCTCCGTGCCTCGGGTCTCGATCTGGAGGCCACCGACCGAACCCGCGTCGGTGTCATCATCGGATCGGGAATCGGCGGCATGGAGACGTTCGAGGATCAGCACACAAATCTGGTGCAGAAGGGCCCCGGGCGTGTCAGCCCGTTCTTCATCCCGATGATGATCGTGGACATGGCGGCCGGCCAGGTCTCGATCCAATTCGGCCTCAAGGGCCCGAACTTCGCGACGGTCTCGGCATGCGCCTCCGGCGCACACGCGATCGGCGAGGCCCTCCGACTCCTGCGCGCCGGCGATGCCGACGTCATGCTCGCGGGCGGGAGCGAGTCCACCATCACCCCGATGGCGCTGGCCGGATTCGGCAACGCCCGGGCACTCTCTACACGCAACGACGATCCGCAGCGAGCCAGCCGCCCGTTCGACGCCGAACGGGACGGATTCGTGATCGGCGAAGGCGCCGCCATGCTGGTCCTCGAGACCGAGGCCCACGCGCGGCGGCGCGACGCGACACTGCTGGGTGAGCTCTGTGGCTACGGCGCCACCGGGGACGCGTATCACATGACCGCGCCCTGCGTGGACGGGGAAGGCGCCGCGCGCGCGATGCACCGCGCGCTCGAAGACGCGCGCCTCCCTCTGGACAGCGTGCAATACGTCAACGCCCACGGCACGTCGACCCCCGCCGGTGACCCGGCCGAGGTGTCGGCGATCAAGTCCGTGTTCGGCGGGCACGCGCGCCAGCTCATGGTGAGCTCGACCAAGTCGATGACCGGGCACCTGCTGGGTGCCGCGGGAGGCATCGAAGCAGTGGCCACCGTACTCTGCCTGGCGCGCGGGATCGTTCCACCGACCATCAACCTCGAAAGACCGGATCCCACATGCGACCTCGATTTCGTTCCCGCTCAGGCCCGAACGCAGCGCGTGACGGCCGCCCTCTCGAACTCGTTCGGGTTCGGGGGACACAACGTGACGCTCGCCCTGAAGGCCGTAACGTAGAACGCTCCGGCCGGCGCCCGCGCCGGCGCGGTGGACGCAGCCCGCGCCCGCCGGCGCCCGTCAAGCGCGGCGGCTCGTTCCTCGGCTGGCTCAAGGGCCTGTTTCGCGTCCGCCCGGGGGCCCCGCCGGCCTCGCAGGCCGGGGGGCGCGGCCGGCACGACCGCGTGGAACTCGGCGACCAGGAGTCGCGCGCGTTCTCGGACTTCAGCAAGCAGTACGGGATCACGTTCCGCGACCCCTTGCTGCTCAAGCTCGCCCTGACCCATCGCTCCTACCTGCATGTCACCGGGCAGGGGCCGCGCGAATCGAACGAGCGCCTCGAGTTCCTCGGCGATTCCGTGCTCGGTTTGGTCACCAGCGAGTTCCTCTACCGCTCGCATCCAAGCGAGCACGAAGGCCAGCTCACCAAGACCAAGTCGTTGCTCGTCTCCAAGGCGATCCTCTCGCGCCGGGCGCTGGCCATGGGGCTCGGAAGGTTCGTGCTCATGAGCCATGCCGAGGTGGAGTCGGGCGGGCGGCAGCGGCTCTCGATCCTCGCCGACGGGTTCGAGTCGGTGATCGGCGCCATCTACCTGGACCAGGGATTCGAAGCCGCACAGGCGTTCATCGAGCGCTGGCTGCTGCGTGAATCGAAGGTCATCGCGGCCGACCGGCGGCACACGAACTACAAGAGCCACCTGCAGGAGTACGTGCAGAGCACGTTCCGCACCCACCCGGTGTACCGGATCCGCAGCGAGATGGGCCCCGATCATTCGAAGCAGTTCATGGTCGAGGTCATGGTGGGCCGCCGCTCGCTCGGCGAGGGTCGCGGTCAGAACAAGAAGGAAGCCGAGCAGGCCGCGGCGCGCAACGCGCTTGAAGCGGTCGAGAGCGGACCGATCTCCGACCGCGTGAAGCGCCGGGTGGACCGTCACGACCCGCGTGAGGAACCGCCGATCGAGAGCGGACGCGTCGCGGCGCCCGGACGCGCCGTCGCCCCGGAGACGGACGACGGCCCGGACGCGGAGGAGAGTGCCGAGGATCGCGGTCGCCGCCGCCGCCGCGGCCGTCGCGGCGGTCGTGGGCGTCGCGAGCGTCCCGAGGGGACCCTGACCGCGGCGCCGCCCGCGCCGCTGCCGGTGCCCGAACGGGTCGAGCGGGAGGATCGCGGCGAGCGTGGCCCGCGCGACGAGGGTCGCGAGACCGGGGAGCGGGTCGAGCGTGGCGAGCGGGGGGCCCGGCCGGAATCCACCGTGCGACCCTCGGCGACGCCGCGGTTCGCCCGTCCAGAACGCGATGCCGCGGCCCGCGCGGCGATGGAGCCCGTGATGGCGCCGACGCCGGCCGAGATCGAGCCGATGCCGCCGGCGCACGAGGAGGACGAGAACGAGGAGGTCGGCCGTCCGGAAGGACCGCGCGACGCCCGGCATGTGGATCCGTACGCCTGGCAGCACCGGCCGGTTCCACCCACCGTCGAGCCGCCCATGGAGCCAGTCGATATCGTCGAGCGTTCGCGCGAGGCGCCGTCTCCGCCGCCACCGAGCTGGCGCGACGAGACGCCGGTGCCGGAGCACCCGCTCGAGGCGGCCGCCACCGAGCCACCGTTTGAGGAGGAGGAGATCGAGGAGATCGCGGAGCTCGACGTCGAGCCCCCGGTCGATCAATCGTCCGTGAAGGACGACGACGCGGACGACGAAGGGCCGCGTTATCCCGAGACCGGTCCGCCTCCGCCTCCGCCCGCGGCGCCCGCAGCGCCGACATGGGGCCGGCGCGGCCGGCGCGGCCGGTGATCGCGATCGTGATGGAGCGACGCACACGACCGGGCCCCGGGGTGGCCGCCGCGGATCGGCAGAAGGGCGGGAGCGCATGCAGACGGTGATCCTGGCCGGCGGGCTCGGCACCCGGCTCTCCGAGGAGACCAGTGCGCGCCCCAAGCCCATGGTCGAGATCGGCGACCGGCCGGTCCTGCACCACATCATGGACCTGTACGACGCGCACGGGTTCACCGAGTTCGTGCTGGCGCTCGGCTACCTGGGGCACATGATCAAGCGCTACGTCATGGACTGGACGACGCTCTCCGGGAACCTCGCGGTGAACCTCGCGAGCGGCGGCGTCACCCGTCACACCCCCGCCGATCGAAACTGGCACGTGGACCTGATCGAGACCGGGAAGGGCACCGAGACCGGCGGCCGCCTCAAGCGCTGCGCTCCGCACCTGCGCCGTGAGACCTTCATGCTGACCTATGGCGACGGCCTCTCGAGCGTGGACCTGCGCGCCGTCCTCGCGTTTCATCGCCGGCACGGGAAGCTCGCGACCGTGACGGCGGTCCACCCGCCCGCGCGCTGGGGCGAGATGGAGCTGAACGGGGACGGCGTGACCTCGTTCGCCGAGAAGGTCCAGGTCCGGCAGGGCTGGATCAACGGCGGGTTCATGGTGCTCGAGCCCGGCGTGCTCGAGCGCATCAATGGAGACGAGACCGTGCTCGAACGCGACGTCCTCACCCAGCTCGCCTCCGAAGGCCAGCTCTGCGCCTATCGTCACGAGGGCTTCTGGCAGACCATGGACACGCTGCGCGACGTGCGGGCCCTCACGACCCTGTGGGAGAGCGGCACGCCGCCGTGGGTGAGCCGATCATGAGCGGCTGGGACGGCCGTCGGGTCTTCGTCACCGGCGCCACCGGCCTGGTCGGTTCCTGGCTGGTGCGCGCGCTGCTCGCGCGGGGCAGCCAGGTCACCATCCTGGTGCGCGATGCTGATCCGCAATCCGAACTCCTGCGCAGCGGCGACATCGGGCGCACGACGGTCGTGAACGGGGAGGTCCAGTCCCTGCCGACGCTCCTCCGGGCGCTCAACCACCACCGCCCCGACACCGTCTTCCATCTCGCCGCCCAGACTCAGGTGGGATGCGCCTGGCGCGACCCGTTCGAGACGTTCGAGTCCAACGTGCGCGGCACCTATGCCCTGCTCGAAGCCTGCCGGAGGCACCAGGAGGTCGTCCAGCGCATCGTCATCGCATCGAGCGACAAGGCGTACGGCGAGGCCAGGACGCTCCCGTACACCGAGGACACCCCGCTCGAAGCCCGGTTCCCCTACGACACCTCGAAGCTCTGCACCGACGTCATCACGCGTTCATATTTCGCGACCTATGGCCTGCCGGCCGCGATCGCGCGGTGCGGGAACATCTACGGTGGCGGTGACCTCAACTGGGATCGCATCGTGCCCGGCACCATCCGGTCGCTGCTGCGCAGCGAGCGGCCGATCATCCGCAGCGACGGCACGCTGGTGCGCGACTACGTCTACGTGAAGGAGGTCGCCGAGGCCTACCTCACATTGGCCGATCAACTGGACCGGCCCGAGGTGCGCGGCGGGGCGTTCAACTTCTCGGCCGGCGAGCCCTCGAGCGTGCTCCAGGTCGTGAGCGCGATCGGCGCGGCCCTCGGGATCACGCCCGACCCCGACGTGCGCGGCGAGGCGGTCGCCGAGATCTCGCGCCAGTATCTCTCCTCCGAGCGCGCGCGGACGGTCCTGGGCTGGCAGGCGCGCTACACGCTGGCGATGGGCCTGGGCGAGACCGTCGCGTGGTACCGCGCGTTCCTTGCGGATGGGGCGGCCCGCTGATGAGCGGAACGGCGATCGAAGGTGTCATCCTCCACCCGCTGCGCCAGTTCCCGGACGAGCGCGGGCGGGTGATGCACATGCTGCGGGCGAGCGATCCCCACTTTCTCGGCTTCGGGGAGATCTACTTCTCGGTCGTCTATCCCGGGGTGGTCAAGGGCTGGCATCTGCACCGGCGGATGGTCCTCAACTACGCCGTGCCGCACGGCCGCATCAAGCTGGTGCTCTACGACGCCCGCGACGGCTCACGCACGAAGGGCGGGCTTCAGGAGCTGTTCCTCGGCCCCGACCCGTACTGCCTGGTCCAGGTGCCGGCCGGGGTGTGGAATGGTTTCAAGGGGATCGGGACCGATCCGGCCCTGGTCGCCAACTGCGCCACGATCGAGCACGATCCAGACGAGATCCTGCGCATGGACCCCCACCACAACGACCTCATCGCGTACGACTGGTCGTTGAAGCACGGCTGATGCGCGGCCGGCCCTGCGGACGTCCATGATCCGCAAGCGCATCTCCATCGTCACCCCGGTCTACAACGAGGAGCTGACGGTGCGACCGTTCTACCAGCGCCTGGCGCAGGCGCTGGCGCCGCTGCGCGACCGCTACGAGTTCGAGATCATCTTCAGCAACAACCGCTCGACCGACGGCACCGCCGGGCGCGTGCTGGAGCTGCGGGGGACCGACCCCGGGGTGCAGCTGCTCACGCTGTCGCGCAACTTCGGCTACCAGCAGTCCATGCTCGCCGGCATGCGCCAGGCCTCGGGCGACGCGATCTGCTTCATCGACGTGGACGGCGAGGATCCTCCGGAGATGATCCCGGACTTCATCCGGCACTGGGAGGAGGGCTACGACATCGTCTATGGGGAGCGGGACCGCCGGGCCGAGCCGCTCCAGATCACCTGGATGCGTAAGTTCTTCTACCGGCTGAACAAGATGATCGCCGACAGCGATATCCTCCTCGACATGGCCGAGTTCAGCCTGTTCAGCGCGGACGTGCGCGACGCGGTGGCGGCGAGCGGGAGCACCTATCCGTTCCTGCGCGCGGAGATCGCCCACTTCGGCTTCCGCCGCATGGGGATCCGCTACGACCGGCAGGCCCGGATTGCGGGCAAGAGTCACTTCAATCTCTACACCATGACCCGCTTCGCGGTCGCCGGCATCCTCAGCTCGACCACCGTGCCGCTGCGAATCGCGCTCTACATGCTGCCGCCGCTGTTCGTATTGAACGCCCTCGGATTCTGGGCCGAGGTGAGCGGGCGTTGGGTCTGGGGGTTCGAGCTGCTCGCGATGACCGACCTGCTTTACCTTTGCGTCGGGCTCGCGATCGTCTCGCTCTACACCGCGCGGAACTACCGCAACGTCATCGCCCGACCGCTGGCCGTGGTGGACTGGAAGCTTTCGGCGCTCAACACTCCGCGCGATCGCTCACCCAACGACCTGCCGCGGCAGGGACCGCGGGCGTGAGCCTGGGGACGGTGAGCATGGACCTGGCTTCGACATCGCTGGAGCGTCCGCTCGTGCTTGGGGGCTCGGGTCTCGTGGGCGGGGCGTTCTACCGTGCGCTCCAGGTGCGCGGCCACGCCGTGCGCGGCACGTTCCACACCCGGCCGGCCGCGGGGCTCGAACCGCTCGACCTGTCGGACGATACCGCCGCCTTTCTGACGAACGCGAAGCCCAGCCTCGTCATCCTCGCCAGCGCCCTCACGCATGTGGACTATTGCGAGACGCATCCGGAGGAGACCCACGCGAGGAACGTGGAAGCGCTCGAGCCGATCGTCGCGTGGTGCGCGCGGGGGAACGTCCCGCTGGTGTTCTTCTCGACCGACTACGTGTTCGACGGCGAGGCGGGGCCGTACGCCGAGGACGCTTCGCCGCGGCCGATCAACGTCTATGGCCGCTCCAAGGTTGAGGGGGAGAGGCTCGTGGGCACGCTGCCGCGGCACGCGGTGCTGCGCATCACCAACGTGTTCGACGTCGGGCAGGACACCAAGAACTTCCTCCACCGCTGTGTCGAGCACCTGCGCGACCGCCGCCCGCTGATCGTGCCTGCCGACCAGTGGGCGACGCCCACATCGGCCGCCTGGCTTGCCAGCCAGACGCTGGACCTGCTCGCGCGCGGGGCGTTGTGCGGCACCGAGAGTCCGCGCATCCTGAACGTGGCGTGCGACGACCTGGTGTCGCGCGTCGAGTTCGCGCGCCGCGTGGCAGAGCGGCTCGGGGCTGACGCCGCGCTCATCGAGGGGCGGCCGACCGGGTCTCTGGCCCAGGCAGCGCGGCGTCCGCGCCGTGGCGGGCTCCGCAACGATCTGCTCAAGCGCGTGCTCGGAGTGGAGACGCTCACGCTCGATGCCGCACTGGACGAGGCCCTGCCCCGCATGAGGACGCTTTATGCCGCCCGCTGAACGCGACGCCGCGCTGGCCCGGCTCCAGGGCGAGGTCGCCCGGTACTACGGTGACTTCCTCACGCCCGGGCCGTTCGTGCCGGGCGAGTCTCAGGTCCCGGTCTCGGGCAAGGTGTGGGACGCCGAGGAACTCCAGGCGCTGGTCGAGGCGAGTCTCGATGGCTGGTGGACCGAGGGACGCTTCACCCAGGCGGTCCAGCTCGAACTGGGCCGATTCGTCGGCGTGCGCAACGTGGCGCTCTGCAACAGCGGCTCGAGCGCGAATCTACTGGCCTTTACCGCGCTCACCTCGAAGCTGCTGGGCGAGAGGCGCATCCGCCCCGGTAGCGAGGTGATCTCGGTGGCGGCCGGCTTCCCGACCACGCTCGCGCCGATCGTCCAGAACCGCTGCGTGCCCGTCATGCTCGATATCGAGCTCGGCACGTACGACATCGACGTGACCCAGCTCGAGGCGGCGGTGACGCCGAAGACGCGCGCCGTAATGATCGCCCATACGCTGGGGAATCCGTGGGACGTGGATGCCGTCATGGCGTTCGCCAGGCGCCACGGCCTCTGGGTGATCGAGGACTGCTGCGACGCGCTCGGGGCGACGTACGGCGGCCGGATGGTCGGCACGTTCGGCGACATCGCCACCCTCAGTTTCTATCCCGCGCACCAGATGACCTGCGGCGAGGGCGGCGCCGTCCTGACCCAGAGCGGGCTCCTCAAGCGCGCGCTGGAGTCGTTCCGCGACTGGGGCCGCGACTGCTGGTGCATGCCCGGGAAGACCGATACCTGTGGTCGCCGGTTCGACTGGCAGCTCGGCTCGCTGCCGCACGGCTACGACCACAAGTACATCTACTCGGAGGTCGGCTACAACCTCAAGACCACGGATCTCCAGGGGGCGCTGTTGCAGGCCCAGCTCAAGAAGCTCCCGGGGTTCATCGCCGCGCGCCGTCGCAACCACGCGCTCCTCACCGAGGCGCTCAAGCCCTTCGAGCCCTGGCTCATCCTGCCGCGCGCGACCGCGAACTCCGATCCCTCGTGGTTCGGCTGCGCCCTGACCGTGCGCGAGGGCTGCGGGATCACACGGGCCGAGCTGGTGGATCACCTCGAGCGCCACAAGATCCACACACGGATGCTGTTCGCGGGGAATGCCGTGCGCCAGCCGGCCTTCCAGGACGTCGAGCACCGGGTCGTCGGCGATCTCCCGAACACCGAGGCCGTCATGCACCACACGTTCTGGGTCGGCGTGTGGCCCGGCATCACGGACGCGATGCGCGAGTACATGGTGTCGGTGGTCGCGGACTTCTTCCGCGGGCGCAAGGCACCCTGAGGGTGGCGCCGCCGCGCCGCCGGTTTGGCCTGGATCGGTGGCCCCGGCCCGCCCGCCGTGCTAGGCTTTTCGCCACATGATGCTCGTCGCGTGCACTCTCATCCTCGTGACCGCGACCTCCGCACTCCCGACGGGCGCCCCGCCGCAGGCGCCGGGCCAGCGTTATCCGAGTGAAGAGGCGCTGCGTCGCTATGCCCAGGGCCGTCTGCTCGAGGAGCGGGGCCGCCGCGACCTCGCGATCGGCGAGTACTCGCGCGCCCTCCTGCTCGACGACGGTGCGGGCAGCATGGCCCGCCGCATGAGCGAAGCCTCGGCGATCAGCGGCGAGGCGTCCCGCTCGCTCGAGTTCGCCCTGCGCGCGATCGCGATCGATCCGGCCGATGCGCGCTCCCACTGGCTCAAGGGCACGGCGCTGCTCAACCTGAACCGGGGCGGCGAGGCGGTCCCGGCCCTCGAGGTGGCGGCGGCGCTGGACTCGGAACGGGTCGAGTACGTCCGCACGCTCGGGCGCGCGGCCGAGTCGGTGGACCGCCTCGATCTCGCGCTGCGCAGCTACCGCCGCGCGGTGTGGCTCGAGCCCGACGACGCCGAGTCGTGGTTCCAGATCGCCGCCGGCGAGGCGCGTGTGGGACGCTTCGGCGCGGCCGACACCGCCCTGGCCGTCGTCATGGAGCTCAATCCGCTCCGGCCGGGCGCGTATTTTCTCCAGGGTCTGATCCACGAGAACCTGGGCCGCACCGAGCGGGCGATGGAACTGTACCGCCAGCACCTGACCGCGCACCCGGGCGACGTCGCGACCCGGCGTCGCACCGTGAATCTCCTGGCCCGTGATAAGCGTTTCGACGAAGCCTGGCGCGAGGCGCGCGTCATGGCCGAGGCCCTCCCCGACGATCGCGAGAGCAGCGAGATCGAGGCCGATCTGGCGTTCTCCGCCGGCAAACCGGGTGAAGCCGAGAGAGTGCTGAAGCGCATGCGTAAGCGCTGGTCCGATGACGTGGATGTCCTTGCTGCCACGGTCGCGCTCCTCGCGCGGCACGGGCGCGGCGCGCAGGCGGTCGCCGAGGCCGAGGCGTGGGTGAAACAGCGCCCCGACGTGATGCGCGGCTACCTGACGGCGGCCCGCGCGCGGACGCTCAACCGCGAGCCGGCGCAGGCGCTCGCCCATATCGAGCGCGCGATCGTCGTCGCGCCCGACTCGATCGCGCCCAGGGCCATGCTCGCGCGCTTCTACGAGCACGAGAAGCGGGGCGCCGAGGCCGAGAAGGCGTGGGCCGCGGCGGTGGCGCGCTTCCCCGGGCACAACGGTCTGGCCTTCGATCTCGCCACCTGCCGCGAGCGTCTCGGTGACGTGGCGGGGGCGGAGGCGGCGGTGCGGGACGTGCTCAAGCGCGAGCCGGAGAACCCCACGGCACTCAACTTCCTCGGCTACCTCTGGGCCGACCATGGCCGCAACCTGGAGCAGGCGGTCGAGATGATCTCGCGGGCGCTGGCCCAGGACCCGGAGAACGGCGCCTTCATCGACTCCCTCGGCTGGGCCTACTTCCGGCTCGGCCGGCTGAGCGAGGCCCGGGTCCAGCTCGAGCGCGCCGCCCGGCTCACCCGCGGTGACGCGGTCGTCCTGGAGCACCTCGGCGATGTCTATAACGAGATGCGGCTCAAAGACTTGGCGAAAGAACAGTACCGTCTGAGCCTGGCTGCGGACCCGGCCAACTCCCGGATCAAGGCCAAGCTGGACGGCCTGAGGTAACGGTCATGGAACCGAGCCTTTGCCATGGGGTACCAACACCAGGTGGATTCGTCCGTGGCACCTGACCGCGATCCTGTCCCGCCCCCGATTCCCAGCCTCTCGGACGAGGACCTGATGGCCCGGGTGGCGGAGGATGACGAGCGCGCTTTCACGGAGCTCGTGCGTCGCTTTCAGGGCCGCGTGACGAATCTCATCGCCCGGGTGCTGAATGACCGGGAGTCGTCGGACGACCTCGCGCAGGAAGTGTTCGTGCGCGTGTTCGTCCACCGGCGGAACTATCGCCGCGGCTCCAAGTTCACCACCTGGCTGTTCACGATCGCCGCCAATCTCGCCAAGAACGAGATCCGGCGGCGGGTCAGGAAGCGGAACTGGTTCAGTCTGGACGCCCTTCAAGAGATGTTGGGCGATGGCGCGATCCAGCTGGCCGATCCGACCGAGGGCCAGGAGCCGGCGCTGCAGCGGGCGCAGCTCCAGGACGCGGTCGGGCGGGCCATCGCGACCGTCCCGGAGAAGTACCGGGTCGCGCTGGTCCTCCGTGACATCGAGGGTTTTGCGTACGAGGAGATCGGACAGATGCTTCGCATCCCCGGGGGGACGGTGCGCTCGCGCATCAACCGCGCCCGGAGCATGCTGAAGCGCAAACTTCTACCGCTACTACGCAAGGACGGCACATCATGAACTGCGGTGGCGCCCGGAAGCTCTTCGGAGCTTACTGGGACGACGAGATCACGCTCGCGGAGCGTGATTGGCTGGAGTCGCATTTCAGCTCCTGTGAGGGATGCCGGCTCGAGTACGAGCAGCTCGCGCGCTCGATCGAGCTCGTGGGCTCGCTGCCGCGGGCCGAGATGCGCCCGGATCTGGCCGAAGGGGCCCTGGCCCGCGCGCGTCGCGCGACCGCGGCCGCCGACCGGCTGCCCAACGCGACGCCGCGCTGGATCCCGATCACCGCCACGGCCGCCCTGCTCACGATCGCCGCGACCATGACGCTCCAGTGGATGGGCGTGACGCCCTCGGGGCGGAGGGCGGACCCATCGTCGGTCGCGAGCGTCACCGAGACCGAGCTGCTGCAGCAGGCGCGGGTGGAGCGTCCGTCGCCGCCGGTGCCGGGCGACCCGGGCGCGGCCGCGATGACGGGCGCGCTCGCCGGCGGGGGTGCCGACACCCTGTTCGACCACAGTGCAGACATCGAGTTCATCCTCGATTCGGTGACGCTCAACAAGGGCCGCGCGCACACCGTGCTCAAGCTGAATCCGAGCGTTCAGGGCGAAAAGGCCGTCATCACCTTCTAAGGCCGGACCACTCATGAGCGTCCCGACGTCGATCCGGCTCCGCATCCACCGCCCGCTGGCCGCGGCGTGTGTCGCGTGGATGTGCGCGATCGCATCGGTGTCCGGACCCGCCGGCGGCGCGCACGCGCAGGGGACGCTCTCCGCGCTCCAGACCGACGTGGACGCGATCGCCCGCCGCGCGCGGCCATCGCTCGGCACCGTGTTCGCGGCCCGCACCGAGGGCGCGCCGCGATCGTCGGGGACCGAGGCCGCGGCGCCCCATGTCCGGACGCGCGCGGGCTCCGGGGTCGCGATCGAGCCGGACCTGATCCTCACCACCGCGAGCGTCGTGCTGCAGGCCGAGCGCGTCCTGATCAGTACCGCCAGCGGCCTCAACGTCGAGGCCGCGATCGTCGGCGTGGACCCGGTCTTCAATCTCGCGCTGCTGCGGGTCTCGTCCGTGCGCCTGCCGCCCCTGGCGTTCGCGGAAGGGCGCCCGGCCCGGGTGGGCGACTGGATGGTGTCGCTCGGGAGCTCCTACAGCGCCCAGCCGACCCAATCGCTCGGCAACGTCGCGCAACGGCATCGCGAGCCGGGACAATGGCTTCTCCAGCTCACCAACACGGTCTACCCCGGCAACAGCGGCGCGGCGGCGCTCAACATCCGCGGCGAGCTGGCGGCCCTGGTCCAGGGTGAGCTCGGCACGCCCGACGTGACCGGCGGCAGCGCCGAGCGACGCGCCGGCGGCAACAGCTTCGCCATGCCGGTCGAGACGATGCGCCCGGTCATCGCGAGCCTGAAGCGCGAGGGGCGCGTCCCGCACGGCTACCTCGGTGTCACGACGCTGGCCGCGAGCCTCGCCAGCGATCGCGAGGGCGGTCCGCGCACGCCGATCGGCGCGCAGGTCGAGGGCATCATCGGCGGTGGACCGGCCCATCGTCTCGGCCTGCGTCCCGGCGACCTGATCGTCGCCTACGATGGCGAGCGGATCGAGACGCCGGAGCAGCTGGCGCGCTGGGTGCTTGCCACGCCGCCGGGCCGCCAGGTCACGCTCGTCTGGGCGCGCCGCGAGATCGGATATAGCGGCACGGTGGTGCTGGGCGAGTCGCGCGACCGCGTCCCGCAGTGGCTCGCGGGCGCCGACGCGGATCCGCCGGCCGACGCGCCGCGCCGGGTCGCTGAACTCGACCGCGAGATGCGCCGGCTGAGCAAGGAGCTGGTCCGGATCAAGGATCAGTCTGGTTCTCCGCCGCGCTAGGCCGTACTCTGCGGCCGTGGCCGCCGATCTTCACATCACCTATCCCACCCAGCCCGCGCGTTCGCGCGTGCGCCTCGCGCCCGGCGCGATTCATGCACTCGGGCTCTTGACGCGCCGTGCGACCGGCGCAACGCGCGTGGTGGTCGTGAGCGACGCGCGCGTCGTGGCACTCCACGGCGATCGCGCCCTCCGTTCGCTCCGCCGAGCGGGACTGGCCGTCGACCTTGTCCTGGTGCCGCGCGGGGAAGCCGCCAAGCGACCCGAGGTGGCGCTGCGGCTGTGGGCGCGTCTCGCCGGGCTCGGACTCTCGCGACGGGACGCGATCGTCGCCCTCGGCGGCGGTGCGGTCGGTGACCTCGCCGGCTTCGTCGCCGCCACCTGGCTGCGCGGCGTTGCGTGGGTGTGCGTCCCGACCACCGTGCTGGCGCAACTCGACAGCAGCATCGGCGGCAAGACCGGGATCGACCTCGCGGCGGGCAAGAACCTGGTCGGCGCCTTCCACCAGCCGGTCCTGGTCGTCACCGATCCCCAGACGCTGGGCACCCTGCCGCCGCGCCAGCGCCGCGCCGGGCTCGCCGAGGTGGTCAAGATGGGCATGGCCGTGGACGCGCAGCTGTTCCGCCGCCTCGAGCGCGACGCCGCGCGACTCGCCGCGGGCGAGCCGGGAGCACTCGTCTGGGCGGTGCGCGCCGGCGTGGCCGCCAAGGCGCGCATCGTTCGACGGGACGAGCGGGAACGCGAGGGCGGTGTCCGCACCGCGCTCAACTTCGGGCATACGCTGGGCCACGCGATCGAGAGCGCCCAGGGCTATCGGGGCATCCTGCACGGCGAAGCGGTCGCGGTGGGCATGCGGGCCGCCGCCCGCCTCTCCGAGCGGCTGGAGGGACTGGCGTCCTCCCAGCGCGCGCGGCTGGATGCCCTGCTCGATGCGCTGCGCCTGCCGCGGGCGATGCCACCCACGACCGTCGCGCGACTTCACGACGCGATGCGGCACGACAAGAAGCGCGCGCACCGGGTCCGCTGGGTGTTGACGCCTCGAATCGGCCATGCTAGCGTCCCGCGTCCGATCGAACACCGCCTCGTTGAGGCGGTCATGCTCGAAGTCGGGGCCAGGCGCTGAGGGCCATGCACCGCATCCTGGTTCTGCACGGTCCGAATCTCAACGCGCTCGGCAGCCGCGAGCCCCGGATCTACGGGCACGCCTCCCTGGACGACATCGACCGGCGTCTCGCGGACCTGGGCGCCGAGATCGGCGTCGAAGTGGAGTGTCAGCAGAGCAATCACGAGGGTGTGCTGATCGACGCCCTTTACCGCGCCAGCGGCCACTCGCACGGCATACTCCTCAACCCCGGAGCCCTCACGCACACGAGTATCGCGCTGCGCGATGCGGTGCTCGCGGTCGGGATCCCCGTCGTGGAGGTCCATCTGTCCAATCCCGGTGCTCGAGAAGCCTTCCGCCAGACCTCGTTCCTGTCCGGCGCCGCCCTGGGCGTGATCCAGGGTTTCGGAGCCGACAGCTACCTGCTGGGTCTGCGCGCCCTCGCCGGCCACCTCGCGAATGCCGGGCGCTAGGCCGGGCGGCAGGAAGCGGCCGCCGTCCCCGGGCAGGGGGCGGGGCAAAGCCGCCGGCAAGCCGGGCGCGGCGCCCGTCAAGGCGAAGCCCGCCGCGGCCGATGACTCAGGTATGGCCCGAGCCGGGGGTTTCGAGCTGGCCGAGATTCGCCGACTGATCGATCTGATCCAGAGCACGGGGATCGGCGAGATCGAGTTGACCACCGGTGGAAGGACCGTGCGCGTCGCGGCGCAGTCGGGGGTCGCCTCAGGGGCGACCATGACGGCGGCGGTGTCCGCGCCCGCGAGCGCTCCGGCATCCGCGGGGGAGTCCGCGAGCGCGGCGAGCGCGGCCGCCGCGGCCGCCCCCGCGAATCAGCTGGTGATCGCTTCGCCGATGGTGGGCACGTTCTATCGCGCTCCGGCGCCCGACGCCGATCCGTACATCGAGGTCGGCGACGCGGTCACGGTCGGCCAGACGGTCTGCATCGTCGAGGCGATGAAGTTGATGAACGAGATCGAGTCCGAGGTGAAGGGCCGGGTGGTCAAGATCCTGGTCGAGAACGCCCAGCCGGTGGAGTACGGCCAGAAGCTGTTCCTGGTCGAACCTTGATCAGCCTGCCGTCCGCCGTTCCGGCCTGCCGGATCGAGAAGACGGCAGGAGCCGCCGGCTCCGCCGCATGGTTCGCGGCGACCGGGGGATGCGGGGTGGAACGATGAACATCCGCGGTGTGCTCGAGAAGATGATCGCCGCCCGAGCCAGTGACCTGCACCTCAAGGCCGGCACGGCGCCGGTGGTCCGGGTGGACGGCATCCTCTATACGCTCGAAGACGCCCCGCCGTCCGCGCAGGAGCTGCGCGACGTGTGCGCCCAGCTGCTCAACGACGAGCAGAGGCTCTACTTCTCGACCCACAACGAAATCGACTTCGCGTTCGGCGTGTCCGGCCTGGCCCGGTTCCGCGCCAACATCTTCATGCAGCGCGGCACGCCCGCGCTGGCGCTGCGCCACGTGCCGGTCGAGGTGCCCGCCATCGAGGACCTCATGCTGCCCGCGGCGGTGCGCGAGCTGGCGTTCTCGCCGCGCGGGCTGATCCTCGTGACCGGCCGCACCGGATCGGGCAAGTCGACCACCCTGGCGGCGATGATCGACGGCATCAACAAGGTTACCACGCGCAACATCATCACGGTCGAGGATCCGATCGAGTTCCTCCATCGCGACCGCATGTCGTTCATCCACCAGCGCGAGGTGGGACTCGACACCCGGTCGTTCCACGACGGGCTCCGTTATGTGTTGCGCCAGGACCCCGACATCATCCTGGTCGGCGAGATCCGCGACCTCGAGACCATGAGCACCGCGCTCATGGCGGCCGACACCGGCCATCTCGTGATGTCCACGCTGCACACCACCGACGTCGTCCAGACCCTGCAGCGCATCATCTCGTTCTACCCGCCGCACCAGCACAACGAGGTGCGCATGTCGATCGCGTCGAACCTGCGCGCCGTCATCTCGCAGCGTCTCATCCCGCGCCGGGACGGCGCCGGCCGCGTGCCGGCGGTCGAGATCATGATGAGCACTCCCACCATCCGCGAGTACATCCTGGATCCGGCGAAGGTGCCGCTCATCCACACCGCGGTCGCCGAGGGCGTCACCCAGTACGGCATGCAGACCTTCGATCAGTCGGTGCTCACCCTGCTGCGCGAGAACATCATCAGCGAGGATGAGGCGCTCCGGAACTGCAACAACCCCAACGAGCTCGCCCTCAAGCTCAAGGGCATCTCCGCCACCTCCGACCGGATGTGGCAGGCGGTCGATTCGGGCAGCGAGCCGGCGGCCGAAGGACGAGGCGGGGGTGGCGGCGGTTCGCAGCCCGACTGGATGAGTCGAGACTAGCGCCCGCATGCTCAAGAAGGTCCTGATCGCGAATCGCGGGGAGATCGCGCTGCGCATCATCCGCGCCTGCCGCGAGCTCCGCATCTCCACCGTCGCGGTCTTCAGCGAGGCCGACCGGGACTCGCTGCACGTGCGGCTGGCCGACGAGTCGGTCTGCATCGGCCCGCCCCCGCCCGCCCAGTCGTACAACTACATCCCGCGGCTCATCTCGGCGGCCGAGGTCACCGGGGCGGACGCGATCCATCCCGGCTACGGATTCCTCTCCGAGAACGCCCACTTCGCCGAGGTCTGCGCCTCGTGCGGGTTCACCTTCGTCGGCCCGACCCCGGAGATGATCCGCAAGATGGGCGACAAGGCGGTGGCGCGACGCACCATGGTCGACGCCGGACTTCCGGTGGTCCCCGGCAGCCCCGGCGTGCTGAGCGACGCCGACGAGGCCCAGTCGCTGGCGCGCGAGCTCGGGTATCCGGTCATCATCAAGGCCGCGGCCGGCGGCGGCGGGCGCGGCATGCGGGTGGCGTGGGACGAGAAGCAGCTGCGTGCCGGGTTCGGCATCGCCCAGGCCGAAGCGGGCGCCGCGTTCAGCAACAACGCGGTCTATCTCGAGAAGTACATCGCGCGGCCGCGGCACATCGAGTTCCAACTCTTCGGCGATACGCACGGCAACCTCATCCATCTCGGCGAGCGCGAGTGCTCGGTGCAGCGCAACCACCAGAAGCTCATCGAGGAATCGCCCAGTCCGTTCCTGACCGAGGCCCAGCGCCACAAGGTCGGGGCGATGGCGGTCAAGGGCGCACAGGCGATCGGGTACCTCAACGCCGGCACGATGGAGTTCCTGTTCGACCAGGACGGCTCGTTCTATTTCATGGAGATGAACACCCGCATCCAGGTGGAGCATCCGGTGACCGAGGAGGTCACGGGGCTCGATCTGGTCAAGGAGCAGATCTGCGTGGCGGCGGGAGAGAAGCTCTCGCTGGCGCAGGACGACGTCGAGTGGCACGGGCACGCGATCGAGTGCCGCATCAACGCCGAGGATCACGAGCGGGATTTCCGACCCAGCCCGGGGAAGATCACCTACACCTACAAGCCGGGCGGTCCGGGCCTCAGGGTGGACAGCCACATCTACGCCGGCTACTCGGTCCCGCCTTACTACGACTCGATGATCGGGAAGCTCATCGCCCACGGGAAGGACCGCCCCGAGGCGCTGAGGCGCATGGAGATCGCCGTTGAGGAGATGATCGTCGAGGGCATCAAGACCACCCTGCCCTTCCACCAGATCGCGTTGCGCGACCCCCGGTTCCAGAAGGGCGACATCGACACCCACTTCGTCGAGGCCCTGCTCAAGAAGGAGCCGGTCGCCGCGGGGTAGGCTGCCATGCATTCCCGGATGGGTCTCCGTCTGACGATTGCGTCCGCGGCCATCGTTGGTTGCCTCGCGGCCTGCTCGCCGCCGGAACCCAGCGATGTCGAGCTCATTCGCCGCTTCCAAAGCATCCGTGCAGGGCTCGACTGTGAAGTCGAGGCGGCGGCCGAGGACCAACGAATCCGAGATGTCCGGGATAGCCTCCTGGCGGCCGGAGATACGCTCCAGGTCCGGCGGGCGATCGAACGGATGCGAGCTCACTGCGCCCACCTGCCGGATAGCGTGAGGGTGCTGATGGCTGGCTATCACGGAGGTGGGTTTGCCTGGCGTCGTCCACCCAGCGACGCCAGGGAGGGCGATTCGACGAAACTCATGACCGTCTGGGCCACCGGCGAAGGGTCCGACTATGCCGAGAAGGGCTACTGCTACTCCAACCGTGACCCTTCCAAGCAGGGATCCCTGCCCGGGTCATCCGGAGGCCCGCCGGCCCAAGCCACATACCGGCATCTCGAAGGGAACTGGTACCTCTACGTTGCGAGGTCCCGTCCGCGCTGACGCGCGGCTCCCAACCTTCCGGGTCGTCCCCCCGTCTCAACCTCCGTGGAGCCGCGTCGCCAGGTCGCGCGGCTATTTGGACGATTGCGTCCACCCCGAGGAGGTGCCCGATGTCCGCCCGTCCGTTGCCGCGCCCGATCGCGGCCATCCTGATGTCACTCGCTCTGGTCGCCCTGGTGGCCTCGTCTCTCCCGGGGCCGGTCGCCGGGGGGGAGGGCAAGCGCTCCGGCGGCTCGACCACCACCTGGTCGAGCTCGTCCTCGGGCAAGTCCGTGAAGAGCGAGACGCGCCGCGAGAAGCCCGGCGCCTATTACTACTCCAACACCACCTCCGACGACCGGGACGAGGACAGCCCGGCCGAGGTCGATACCTGGGCCTTCTCGCGCGAGGACGGCCACTGGCGCAACACCAGCGGCTCGGAGCGCGACTGGCGTGACGCCGAGGCCGCGATCGACGGCGTGAACGGCGATGCGTTCTGGTTCCGGCGCGGCGACGAGCGCTATCTCACGACCGATCCCGCCGCGCTTCGCGAGCTGGCCGATCTGTTCGCCCCCCAGGAGGAGCTGGGACGCAAGCAGGGCGAGCTGGGACGCCGGCAGGGCGAGCTCGGGCGGCTGCAGGGAGAGCTCGGTCGCAAGCAGGGCCAGCTCGGACGCATCCAGGCCCGACTTGGGATGTACCAGGTGGCGGCCACTATCGGACGCTCGGGACGCGACCGTGACGACGAGATGGAGCGTCGCATGGAGGAGATCAGCCGGCAGCAGGCGGAGGCGGGCGCCCTCCAGTCCGAGCTGGGCGAGCAGCAGGCCGCGCTCGGCGAGCGCCAGGCCGCGCTCGGCGAGCAGCAGGCCGCGCTGGGGCAGGAGCAGGAACGGGTGTCGAAGGAGGTCGCCATCGCCCTCGGCAAGCTGACCGGCGAGATGATCGCCGATGGAAGGGCGAAGCGAATCGGTCGCTGAGGCTTTACGGCCCGGCCGTCGCGGACGGCAGGGCGTGGCGCGCACGGGCCGGGCGGCTCTGATAGCCTCCCGGCCCGTGCGCGTCTCCGTGCTGCTCTCGCCCACCGGCGCCGTCGCGGACGGCCCTTGCGCCATCATCGTGGACGTGCTGCGCGCCACGACGACGCTGACGGTCGCGCTCGCGAACGGCGCGCGCGGCGTGGTGCCGGTCGGCACCCCGGCGGAGGCTCTCGCGCTTCGCGCTTCGCGGCCCGACACCCTGGCGTGCGGCGAGCGCGACGGCCGCATCGTGCCGGGGTTCGATCTTGGCAACTCTCCCTATGAGTACACCTCCGAGCGGGTGTCGGGACGGACGCTGGCGTTCGCCTCGACCAACGGCTCGCTCGCCATGCTCGCCGCGCGGGGCGCCGGCCGGCGGGTGCTTGCCGCGTTCGTGAACGCCGGCGCCGTGGTGGACCGGGTGCGAGGGGAGCGCGAGATCGTCATCGTGTGCGCCGGCAAGCTCGGGCGCTTCAGCCTCGAGGACGCGGCCTGCGCCGGGCTCCTGGTCGCGCGGCTCGAAGCCCATGGGGCAGTCGCCCACGGTCAGGCCGCCCGGCTCGCCCGGGCGCTCGCGCCTGGCGATCCGGCCGAGGTGCGCGCCCTGGTCCAGGGCACCGCGCACGCGCGCGACCTCGCTGCGATGGGGGGTGCCTACCTTCGGGATCTGGAGTTCTGCTCGGCGCTCGACGCGATGGAGCAGGCGTTCGAGGTGTAGCGCGAACCGAATTATATTGACGCCCTTTCCAGGGTC
The DNA here is from genome assembly GCA_046716125.1 of Candidatus Eiseniibacteriota bacterium. Taxonomy (GTDB): domain Bacteria; phylum Eisenbacteria; class RBG-16-71-46; order RBG-16-71-46; family RBG-16-71-46; genus WS-11. The sequence goes on along the minus strand of JBKJXJ010000237.1, from coordinate 291 downwards.
GATCGTGCGACCCTCACGAGTGCCCCCGCCGTCGGGCGCCAATGCGCGCAGGATCCACGACGACCCCGCAAACGCGCCCGGCGCCGAAAAGTTCTCGTAGCGAAGGCTTCCATGCGGAATCCGGCCGATTCTGAGCGTCGAAAACGCTCGTGATATGAATTAGCGGATCAGCCCCCTCGACACCCGCCCCCGTCGAGGTTCGGATGCAGCGCTACATCCGGTCCCATCTGTCCGATCAGGCCCTGATCCAGAGTGCCATGACCAACGCCGGTCGGGAACGCACCTCGACCG